>JACQRQ010000170.1 GCA_016206405.1 Elusimicrobiota bacterium
GAAAATTCCTACGAACAGGCGCTCGCCTCCGTGCAAGAAAATTCAGGCGGCGACGGCTTCCCGGCGGAGGCCCTGAACTCGGCCTTGAAATTCGACCTGCGCACTTTGCTGCCCAACGCGCTTCTCATGAAGGTGGACAAAAGCACCATGAACGCTTCCATCGAAGCGCGGGTCCCTTATCTGGACCACCGCCTGGTGGAATGGTCCTACGCGCTGCCCGCCCATCTCAAGATACGCCGCTTCCGCGGCAAGCACATCCTCAGAACGATCGCCGGAAAATACTTGCCGCGAAAAATCGTGGAGCGCCGCAAGCACGGATTTATAGTGCCGTGGGAGGAATGGCTGCTGGACCCCAAAAATAAGACGCCTATGGACGCCTTGTGCGACCCGCTGTTAAAAGCCCAGGGCATTTTTCAGGTCGAGGGACTGCGACAAATGCTGGAACAATCCCGAAGAGGGCGGCGGCGATTCACGGGGCCCTTGTGGTCGGTCATCATGCTCTCCATTTGGCTGCGGCAGACCCGCCCGCAGGGCAAAAAGCGGACCGCCCCGGCCCGCGCGATGCATTGAGCGCCCATGATTTTATATACTCAGTCGGTGCGCGCGTCACTTTTGCGGTGGATTTTGACGACAACCTTGTGGACGCTGGCGGCCTGCGCCGCGCCTGCGCCCGCGCCGCAAGGACGCGTCCTGTTGGCCCCTGAGGCGCAGGCCGAGACGCCGCAAGCGTCCTCGCGGCCGGCCGGGATTCCGAAAATAAGCGCCGAGACGCTGCGGCGCAAGCAGGTGTTTAAAGATCCTTTCCTCTTACTGGACGTCCGCCCCGCGCAAAATTACGCAATGGAGCATATCGCGGGCGCCAAAAATATTCCGCTGGATGAGCTTTCATTCAACCTCCATGAGATCCCGCGCGACCTCGACGTCGTCTGCTATTGCGGCGGAGGAGCCTGCCCTCTGGGCGCCATGGCCGTTGAGCGGCTCCGCTTGAAGGGTTACGACCGGGTTTTTGAATTGGAGGGGGGCATAGAGGAGTGGAAGAGAAGAGGCTATCCCCTCCATTAACGCGTTTGAATTTTGCGGCCGTAAATGGATATTTCACCTTAAGGAGATTATGAGCATGGTCACTGGACTTGTCTTGGTTCGACTCGCCGCCGGCACGGAAAAGGACACCTTGCAGCAAATCAAACAGGCGCCCGGGGTTTCCCACGTTTGCGCCGTGTTCGGACGCTGGGATCTGGTTTTGGACATGGAAACCGACGACATGACCAGCCTGTCGGAAAGCGTCGTGTCGCATATCCGTTCGATTCCGGGCGTCGCCTATACGGAAACCTTGGTCACGACGGCCATATAATTCGCCGCCGCAAAATCCGAAGGCGCCGGCCGGAGGTTCGAACCCCGGGGCCTCTGCAACGTTTCCACGCCCGGGAGGGCGTTCCGCACGAACAATGAGCTCCATTTTATCGGTGCAAGGACTAAAAACCTACTTCACCACCGAGGCGGGGGTCATCCACGCGGTCGACGACCTCTCCTATGATCTTAAGGCCGGCGAAACCCTGGCCATCGTGGGTGAATCCGGCTGCGGCAAAAGCGTGCACGCCTTGTCGATCCTGCGGCTTCTGCCGGAGCCGCCGGCGAAAATCATCGCCGGCAAAATCCTCTTCCACGGAAAAGACCTGCTGCGCATGCCGGCCGACGAAATGCGAAAAATCCGGGGGGACCGGATCGCGATGATTTTCCAGGAGCCGATGAGCTCGCTCAATCCGGTCATCAACATCGGCGAGCAGATCACCGAGGCCGTGAGGCTTCACTTGAAGCTTCCCGAAAAAGCGGCCCGGGCGCGGACCGTCGAAATGCTCTCGAAGGTCGGCATCCCGCATGCCTCCGAGCGCATCTTCGATTATCCGCATCAGTTTTCCGGCGGGATGCGCCAACGGGTGATGATCGCCATGGCTCTCTCCTGCAACCCCGAGGTTCTCATCGCCGATGAGCCGACCACGGCCCTGGACGTGACGATCCAGGCTCAAATTCTGGAGCTGATGAAATCCCTGCAGCAGGAATTTCATATGGCCATTATTCTCATCACCCACAATCTCGGCATCGTGGCCGAAATCGCCGACGACGTCTTGGTCATGTACGCCGGCCAGGGCATCGAAAAGGCCCCCACGGGCAGACTGTTTTCCGATTTGAAGCACCCCTACACCTGGGGCTTGCTCAATTCGGTTCCCAAAATAAGCCGTCAGCAGCAGACGCTGGAATCCATCGAGGGACAGCCGCCCGTGGTTCTCGATCCATCTCCCGGATGCCGGTTCCAGGAGCGCTGCCGCTTCCGGATGGAAATCTGCGGGCGGGACCCGGAAAACTTCTCTCCTTCCGCGGATCACACCGTCGCCTGCTGGCTCCACGGCCCCCGCGCCTCCGGGCAAGCGCTCGAGCTCGCGAAAAAATATGAAATCGTCTGAAATAAAACCTCTCCTGGAGGTCCGCGACGTTAGAAAGCATTTCTCGCTTGCGGGGGGCTTCTTCGAGCGCGACAAAGCCCGCGTCACCGCCGTGGACGGCGTGAGCTTCGAGGTCCGTCCGGGGGAGACCCTCGGCATCGTCGGGGAGTCCGGCTGCGGGAAGACCACCTTGGGCAGGCTTATCTTGGGCCTTGAGGCGCCTTCCTCCGGCGAGGTGATTTTCGAGGGCAGCGACATACACCGGATCGCTTCGGCCGAGCTGCGCAAGCTCCGCCGCCATATGCAGATCATTTTTCAGGATCCCTTCTCCAGCCTCAATCCCCGCATGACCATCGAGCAAATCGTCGCCGAGCCGCTGGAAATCCACGGCGTCCTCGACGGCTCGGATAGGCTCAGAAAGGTGGCGGAACTGCTCGATCGCGTGGGACTTCCGCAAAGCGCCTGCCGGCGCTATCCGCACGAGTTTTCCGGCGGCCAGAGGCAGCGCGTCGGCATCGCCCGCGCCATCGCCCTCAATCCGCGCCTGATCATCGCCGATGAGCCGGTCTCCGCGCTCGACGTCTCCATCCAGGCCCAGGTGATCAATCTTCTGGGCAAACTCCAGCGGGAGTTGGGGCTGACCTACATTTTCATCGCGCATGATCTGGCGGTGGTCAAGCACGTCTCCACCCGCATCGCGGTCATGTATCTGGGCAAAATCGTCGAAATTGCCGGCACCGATGAGATTTTCTCAAACCCGCAGCATCCCTATACCGAGGCGCTCCTCTCCGCCGTGCCCATTCCCGATCCCAACATCGAAGGCAGGCGAAAAAGGATACTCCTTCAGGGAGACGTCCCGAGCCCCATCCGCATTCCACCCGGCTGCCGGTTTCACACCCGCTGCAATTACGCCCAGCCCTCGTGCTCAACGCAATCGCCCGAGTTGGCGGCCCAGTCGACGGACTTCTCCCATCTCGCGGCCTGCCCGGTCGCGCCGTTTAAGACGCGCCGCAGCGTCGCCGCCCTGGCGGAGGAGGGGCAATGAACAGAAACGCTCCGTGGATGGCCGCGCTCGCGGCTCTGGCCATGCTTTTGGCCGCCGCGCCGGCGCCGGCGGCGATGCAAAATCCGGACACCTACGTGCACGCCATGGTCGGCGACGTCGACAGCCTTGATCCCGCCTTTCAATACGACGGCGTCAGCAACGCGGTGGTCATGCAAGTTTATGAGCCGCTCATTTTTTACAGGGGAAGCTCGATCGGCGAGTTTGAACCCCTGTTGGCCACCCAAGTGCCCAGCGCGCGAAACGGCCTCATCCAATCCTCGGGGACAGTCTACGTTTTCCCCATCCGGACGGGGGTGCTCTTTCACAACGGGGAAGCGTTGAGCGCCGAAGACGTGAAATATTCTTTGATGCGCTACATGCTGCAAGACCGCGACGGCGGCCCCTCCTCCCTGCTTTTGGAGCCCGTGCTTGGAATCCTCAGCAGCCGCGGCCCGGACGGCAAGCCGCTGACGGACCTATACGAAAGGCTCGACGACGCCATCCGCGTGCGGGACAACGCCGTCAGCGTCCGCCTGGCGAAACCGTTCGCGCCCTTTCTCTCGGTCCTGGCCGGCTGGGGAATGATCGTCTCCAAGAAATGGGCCGCGGCCAACGGAGATTGGGACGGCGGCAAGAACACCTGGGTCTACTACAACAACCCGAAAAAGGAAAGCTCGCCTTTTTTCGGCAAGGCCAACGGCACGGGCCCCTTCGCTCTTAAGCGCTGGGACCTGCGCGCGCAAAAGTTGTACCTGGAACGCAATGACCGCTACTGGAGAAAACCCGCGAAATTAAAGCGCCTGATTTTTGCGACGGTCTCCGAATTCAACACCCGAAAGCTCCTGCTGGCGGCCGGCGACGCCGATTCCGTCTTCGCCGAACGGCAGTATCTGCCGCAGTTGAGCCAACTGCCGGGCGTGACGATACTCGACGACCTCCCGCGCCTGGAAGTCACCAACATGTTCGCCTTCACCTTCGACATCAATCCCGCCGGCAATAAGGATATCGGGAGCGGAAAATTGGACGGCGATGGCATCCCTCCGGACTTCTTCGCCGACAGGGACGTGCGCAAGGCTTTCGCCTACGCTTTCGATTACGACGCCTATATCCGGGACGGCTTTCGCGGCAAGGCCACGCAGGCCCGCGGCCCGATTCCCAAGGGACTTTTGGGCTACGATCCAAAACAGCCCGTCTACACGCATGCTCCGGACAAAGCCGTCGAGCATTTTAAGAAAGCCTTCGGGGGGCGCGTGTGGGAAAAGGGGTTTCGCTTCACTCTCAGCCACATGGAAGGCCGCAGCGACCGGCAACTGGCGTGCCAAATTCTCAAGCGAACGGTGGAAAGCCTCAACCCGAAATTCCGGATCGACGTGCGCGCCGTGCTCTGGTCCACTCTGCTGGCGATGGAGACCCAGCATAAAACCCCTTTGGTCAACGCCCGTTGGGGCCTCGATTATCCCGATTCCCACAACTGCGTCGGCCCCTTCCTGCACAGCCAGGGACATTACCCGCGCACGCAGGGCTATTCCAATCCCGACGCCGACCGCTTGGTAGAACAGGCCATCACCGAGCTCGACGGCGGCGCGAGGGAAAAAATCTACCGCAAGCTGCTTGAAATCTCGCATGCGGACGTTCCCCAAATTTACACGGTCGACACCGTCGAGCTCATCGTCCAGCGCGCGTGGGTGCGCGGACGCTACTACAACCCCGTTTTTCCGGCCGGATACTTCTATCCCGTGCACAAAGTCGAAACGAATTGACGGAGCCGGCGGCAAAACCCATCGCGCCATGAAGGAGTTCCTCAGGCAGGCCTTTAAAATCCCCAGCGATCCGCCCGTGGGCGAGGCGCAGCGGCGCCGCCTGCAGGACCTGGCGCGGCGCCTGAAACAAAAAAAACTTTCCGAGGCGGCCGTGCTTGTCCTGGAAGGGACCAAACCCTTTCACGGCTTGGCGTCCCAAGCGCTGGAAGCGGCAAGGCCCTTGTTGGCCTCCGTTCTGCCGCAAGCACGGGTGCGCCGCCTCATCGCCGCGTTGGAAAACAAAAACGCCGTGGAATTTCTTATCCGGGAGCTGGAGCGGACGGAGGCATGAACGCCCTTTTGGCGGCGGATTGCGGCAGCACCACCACCAAAGTCATTCTCATCGAAAAGAAGGACGGAGCGTATCGCCAAACTTGGCGAGGAGAAGCGCCCACCACCGTGGAGGCCCCGGCGGAGGACGTCACCGCCGGACTTTTGGCGGCCGTGCGCGAAATTGAGGAGCTCTCCGGAAGAAAACTCATCGAGGCCGGAAAGATCATCTCTCCCGGATCGCCCGGCAAAGGCGCGGACGCTTTCGTTTCCACCAGCTCCGCCGGCGGGGGCCTTAAAATGCTGGTCTGCGGCGTGGCCGGCTCCATGAGCGTCGATTCGGCCAAGAAATGCGCCCTGGGAGCCGGCGCCATCATCCTGGAGGCGCTCGCGGCCAACGACGGCAAAACGGCTCACGCAAAAATCCTTCGCATTCAGCAGCTCAAGCCCGATATCATCCTGCTGGCCGGGGGAACCGACGGCGGCGCCGTTTCCCAAATCCTGGAGGCGGCGGAGCTCATCGCGGCGGCGCGCCCGGCGCCCCGCTTCGCGGGCGGCGCGAAGCTGCCGCTGATTTACGCGGGAAACGCGCTCGCGCGAAAAGACGTCGCGCGCATCCTGGGCGGCCGAATCGAGCTTCACGTCGCCGAAAACATCCGCCCCGGCATCGCGGCCGAGAATCTGGAACCCGCCCGGCGGAAAATATTGGAGCTCTTTTTAAACCACGTCATGGCCCGGGCGCCTGGCTACGGCAAGCTCAAAGCTTGGGCGCACGCGCCCATTCTGCCCACGCCCGCGGCCGTGGGACGTATTCTTGAGCTTGTCGGCGCCCAAGGCGGAGGGGACGCGCTCGCCATCGACGTCGGCGGCGCCACGACGGACGTTTTTTCCATCGTCTCCGGGAGCCAGCACCGGAGCGTGAGCGCCAACCTCGGCGTGAGCTTTTCAATCGCCAACCTGCTGCGGCGAGCCGGCTGCGAAAGCATCACCCGCTGGCTGCCTTTCCCCATGGAGGAAGGGGATTTGCGGGACGCGCTCAAAAATAAAATGATCCGGCCCTCCACGATCCCGCAGACGGTCCGCGAGCTGATGCTGGAGCACGCGGCCGCGCGAGAGGCCGTCCGCCTTGCCTTTCAGGACCACCGCCGCCCGCTGCCCGTCACGGACGCCCGGCAAGGACGCACGATATCGGCCGTATTCCCCCGGACCCCGGAAACCGCGCCGGCCGGAGCGCCGAGATTTGGGACGATCATCGCCAGCGGCGGACTGCTCGCCCACGCGCCCAGGCGCCTGCAGACCCTGATGATGCTGGTGGACGCCCTGGAGCCGGAAGGCATCACGACCCTCGCGGTTGATTCCATATTCATGCTGCCGCATCTGGGCGCGCTGCGCCAGATCAACGAAGCGGCGGCCGCGGACGTCCTGCATCGCGATTGCCTGCTCACCTTGGGAAGTTGCGTCGCCCCGCGCGGCGCCGGATCGCCGGGAGAAAAATGCTTTGAGTTTTTGATCCGCGGCCCGGCGGGCCGGACCTTCGGCGGCTCCCTGGCCGCCGGCGACATCCGGCGCCTTCCCTTGGAAGGCCGCTTTGAGATCACCGTCCGCCCCGCCAGGGGCTTTGATTTCGGGGCGGGAAAAGGCAAGGCCCTGACGGCCAAGCTTCTCGGCGGCCCGGCCGGCATTCTCCTCGACGCCCGCGGCCGCCCCCTGCCGTGGGAGCGAAGTCCCGCGTCGCGGCGGGAGCGAATCCATCGCTGGCACTCTGAAATCGGCCTTTATCCCGACTGGAATCATGAATCCTGAGCTTTTGCTGTTCGGACGAGATTCCGGCTCCGCCGGCGAGGCGGCGGGCGTCATTTACAAGAGGCGCCTGCTGCCGGTCGAAGGCGAGGTCTTGGTGCGAGCGGGCGACCGGGTCCGCGCGGCCGACGCCGTCGCCCAGGCGGCCCTGCCGGGAAAATTTCATCTGCTCCCGGCGGCCGCTCGCCTTGGCGTCGCGCCCGGGGAAATACGCAAATTTCTGAGGAAAAACACGGGCTAGGAAGTCCGGGAGGGGGAAGAGCAGGCGGCGAAGGGCGCCTGGATCGCCTGGCTCAAAGCCGAGGTCGCCTCCCCGGCAGCCGGGGTCGTCGAGAGCGTTTCCGAGCTGACGGGAAAGATTTTGATCCGGGAGGCGCCCCAAGTTCTCCGCCTCTCGGCGCACGTGGGAGGCGTCGTGACCGAGGTGATCGAGGGATGGGGCGCGGTGGTGGAAACTTTCGGCGCGCGAATCCAGGGCGCCTACGGCGTCGGGGGCGAAACCCACGGGCCGCTCCATATCACGGATGCATTGACGCCTGAAGACCGGGGTAAAATCCTCGTCGTGGACGCCCCGGCCGGCGCCGCGCTTCTGCAAAGAGCCGCGGCGGCCGGCGTGGCGGGCCTCATTCTCGGAGGTCTCCCCGACGCGGATTTGGCGGCGTTTTTGGGGGAAGAGCTCGATCCCTCCGTATCGGGCGCGCAAACCAGCGCCATGACGATCGTCCTGACGGAAGGCTTCGGCCGGCTCGCGATCGCCGGCCCAACCCTTCGGCTGCTGAAAAATTTTGAGGGGGCTGAAGCCTCCCTTTCAGGCCACACCCATATCCGCGCCGGAACCGTGCGGCCTGAAATCATCCTCGCCCGGACGCCCTCGCGCCTCCCGGCCGCGGCGGCCGCGGCGCCCGAGCCCGCGCCGCCCGTGGGACGCAGAATCCGCATCTTGCGCGGCCCCGAGGCGTGGAAAATCGCGAGAGTCGCCGCCGCGCCCAAAGCGCCCCAAACGATAGATACCGAAAGCCCGGTCCGGGTGTTTGACGCGCTCTTGGAAGACGGCCGGATTTGCCGCGTCCCCCGGGCCAACGTCGAATTCTTGGAGGCGCCGGCAAAAATTTCTAAAATCTGACGACCATGCGACAATATATTCTGCGCCGCCTCTCGCTGCTGCCTATCGTCATCTTCGGCATCACCATGCTTCTTTTCGCGCTTCTGCAATTTCTCACGCCGGAGATGCGGGCCGCCTTATACGTCAAGGACCCCAAGCAGCTCGACGCCGTCGAGTCGATCATCCAGAAATACCATCTCCGGGATCCGATGCCGGTGCAATACTGGACATGGATCAAGCAAATCGCCCGCGGCGATCTGGGCTACTCGGAAACCGCCAAAATGCCGGTGGCCGAGGCCCTCGCCGCGTATTTTCCCGCGACTTTCGAGCTGGCGTCTCTCGCCTTCTTCGCCATTCTGATCAGCGGCGTTTGGCTCGGGGTGCTCTCCGCCGTGCATAAGGACAAAACCCTGGATCACCTGACGCGATTTGCCGCCATCATCGGCTATTCTCTGCCTTCCTTCGTCCTGGGCCTGGGTTTGCTCATGGTGCTTTACGGCAAACTGAAGCTTTTTCCCCCGGGACGCTACAGTTTGGACGCCGACCTATTCATCCACTCGGATCAGTTCAGAAGCTACACCGGGCTTCTGCTTCTCGATTCCCTTGTCAACGGCAAGCTGTGGATTTTTTGGGACGCCCTCAAGCACCTTCTTCTGCCCGCCGCGACGCTGTGGTATATCAGCATCGCCCTCCTGCTCCGCACGACCCGCTCCTCGATGCTCGAGGTCATACACACCGATTATATCCGCACGGCCCGCGCCAAGGGATTGGATGAAAGAACGATTATCCGAAAGCACGCGCTCAAAAACGCCCTTATTCCCACGCTGACGCTGGCCACCATTCTCTATATCGGGCTATTAGGAGGGGTGGTCATCACCGAGACCGTCTTCGATTTTCCGGGCCTGGGCCGGTGGGGCGTCTTGGCCGCCCAGCAGCTTGATATTCCGGCAGTCATGGGTTTCGCCCTGATGACTTCCTCTTTTTTCGTCATAGGAAATTTAATCACGGACCTCCTCTACGCCTATATAGACCCCAGGATTCGATTGAAATAATGGCCGCATTCCACCTCCAGGCGCGCTGGGCGCTGCTTTTCCTTTCCTTTATAGCCTCGGTTCCATCCGCGCGGGCCGAAATCGCGTTAAAACCGGTTAATTCGCTTCAGGCGCTTGATTTTCCAAATGACGCGGGTGACGCGGTTCTGTTGCTGTGGACGGCCCGGCCGGAGGAAAGCGCTCAAACGCAATGGAAGGTGGCCGTCGCGACTTCCGCCCAGGGGCCATGGGCTGAAATTCTCTCGTTTCCTCAAAATTCGCACTACGCGGCGGAAATAGAACTGCCTTTTTGGCTCTGGCGCAAGGTCCAATCCCGTCACGCTCTTAAAC
>JACQRQ010000171.1 GCA_016206405.1 Elusimicrobiota bacterium
AGCTGATCCAGCACCTCCCGTATCTCGTTGGCGGGTACTGAAAATCCGATGCCGGCGAAGGCCCCGGACGGGGAGTAAATCGCGGTGTTGATGCCGATGACGTCGCCCTCGAGGTTGAGCAGCGGCCCGCCCGAGTTGCCGCGGTTGATGGCCGCGTCGGTCTGGAGCATGTTGGCGTAATTGCGGCCCTCGATGAGAAGCGATTGCCGCACGGCCGATATGACGCCGACGGTGACGGTCTGCTGGAGCTCAAACGGCGAGCCGATGGCCACCGCCCAGTCGCCGACCTTGACCTTGTCGGAATCCGCCAGGCGCAGAAACGGAAAATCGCGGCCCGTCTGGATTTTGACCACGGCCAGGTCCAAGCCCGGATCGGTGCCGACCACCTTGCCGGGCAAAGTCGTCTGCTTGCCGTCGGCCTTGGTCAGCGTGACGTCGATTTCGCCGGCGTCGCTGACCACGTGCTCGTTGGTCAAGACGTAGCCGTCGGCGTTGATGATCACCCCCGTGCCGGTGCCTTTAAACCGGCGCAGGGTTTCCCGCTTCCTCGGCTGGCCTTGAAAAAATTCTTGAAACAGGTCCTCCGGATCGCCGAAGTAGAACTCGTAGGGGACCTGGACGCGCTGCTCGTGGATGACCTGAATATTGACCACCGCCGGCTTGGCCTTGGCTGCCACGGAGGAAAAGCCCTCTTGAAGCTGAGACAACGCGGAGTTGAGGGCCTGTGCGGGAACGGCCCAAACCAGAATCAATAGAAGGCCCGACTTTTTTATGAATTTCTTGGCGCAGTTCATGGCAACCTCCCCGATATGAAAATTTTCCGTGCGACCCATTGTATAAAAGTTTCCCCGCCGCCCTCCACGGCCTGGACAAAGGCCGCCAATCTAAACTAAACTTATACACCTTATGACCAAAAACCCCAACGAACCGGCGCGCGGCGCGCAGGCATCGCGGACCTTTAGAATCGTGATGTCGGAGCGCTGCTTCCGCTTCAAACCGGACGCTCTCTTCAACCACGCGCCGCCCCTTCCCGGCATTTATGAGTTCATCACTTTTGATGAAAACAAGCGGGGCAAAACCCTCTATGTGGGACTGGCCCTGGATAAATCCGTGCAGGACGCCCTCGCGGAGCATCTCTCCGATGACCGCGCCCCCGGCGCCCCGGATCTTTTCGGCAAATATCCAAACGCCGTCTATTTCGACTACGTCGTCCACAGCGACGCCAAGACGCCCGAGGATTTAAAAGACATCGCCGGAGAGCTCATCCGCAAGAACCGCCCGGAGTTCAACGACCTCCAAAATATCCCCGCCTCCGGCCGCTACCGCCAAATCGAGATCAAAGAAGTTGAGATTCTTTAGAAGTCGTTCGGAAACCTATTAAAGAGAGAGGTGTTAAAAGTGGGTGGCCAAGGGATTCCCGGAGAAAACGCTGCCGGAGGACCGCTTACACATTCAGCGAGTCCGAGGAAGCGAGGGGGCCTCTCGGAGGGCACCCCGTTTTTCGTAGGGAACCCTTGGACAGGCCCCACGAAATGAAACTTTTCGTTTTCGATTTCAGGTTTACGAATGAGTTCTAGACAAAGAACCGAAATTCTGAAGGTCCTTCTCGTCTTCCTTCTCTTTTCGGCCGGGCTCGACCGCCTTCACAGCAACAGCGCCGGAAATCCAGAACCGGTAGGCCGCACCGGCTCGCCCGGCGACGGCCAATCCTGCAACGCCTCCGGCTGCCACGCCGCCGTGAGCCGCGTCGCGGCCTTTTCCCTTTCCGGCATCAGCTCCGGCTACTCTCCCGGGGCGACCTACAATCTCACGCTGACGCCCTCCGGCCCGAAAGGATTTGAGATCGTCGCCGAAGCGGACGCGAACAATCAATCCGTGGGCAGTTGGTCCGCGGGCGCAAACAACCAAGCCAGCGCCGGAGGGGGCCTCAAGCATGTTGGCCCCGGCGCGGCAAGCTGGAGCTTCGCCTGGACCGCTCCGCCGACCAACGTCGGCAACGTCACTTTCTACATGGCCGGACCCAACGCCCCCGCCGGCATCGATTCCGCGACTTACCTCAACAGTTTTTCCCTCGCCGCCCCCGCGGCCTCGACCACCTCCCCCGCCGTCCCCAGCCTCAGCGGCGTCGCGCGCTCGACCGGAAGCATTTTCTGGAGCTGGGCCGCCGCCGCGAGAGCGGACAGCTACCGTTTGGAAAATTCCACCGCGGGCTTCGTGTCCGCCTTTTCAAGCGCGACCTTGAGTTTCACCGAAACCGGGCTCAGCTCGGCCACCGCCTTCACCCGGCGTCTGGTGGCCGTCAACAGCGCCGGCGAAAGCCCCTCCGCCTACGTCACGGCCGCCACCCCGCAGCAGGCGCTCTCCGTCCTGGCCGCTTCCACGGCCGCTTTTACGGTTCAAGGCGCCACCCTCTCGGTGCCTTCGGCGCTCTTTGGCGCCGGAATCAACGGCACGATCCTGGTCTCCGTGGACCCCGCCGGCAAACCCCTGAGCGCGGACTCTCCTTCCGGCATCCAAACGGCGGACACGAGCTTGACCGGCGGGCTTAGGCGGGCGCCGGGAGCGCTGTTTGAGTTTCTGGCCTCCACGGGGAGCGGCCGCTTCGCGGCCGATTTCAGCGCCCCGGCGACTTTGGCCCTGGCCTATCCGGATTCCAACGACGACGGGCTGGTCGACGGCACCAGCATCAGCGCGGACACGTTGAGGATGGTTTCCTGGGACTCCGGTCAATCGGCTTGGAGCGACGTCCCCTCAAGCGCCCGCGATGCCGCCGGAAAAAAAGTCACCGCTTCCGCCGGCCGATTTTCGGTGTTCGCCCTCGTCGGCATCGCGGCCGGAAGCGATTTAACCGACGTCCACATATATCCCAACCCCTTGCGCCCCTCCCAGGGACATAGCAGCATGAACTTCACGCACCTTCCGGCCGGCGCGGCGGTGCGCGTCTACACTTTGGCGGGAGAATTCGTGAGCGAACTGCAGGCCGGCGCTTCCGGAATCGCCGTGTGGAACGGCAGAAACTCCAGCGGCATGCAGGCGGCCAGCGGGGCCTACCTCGCCGTCGTCGCCTCCGGCGGCGGCAGACGGGTCTTCACCGTCGCGGTGCAAAGATGAGAAAAAGTGGTAAAGTGGCCGGGGGGGACTAGTGGTAAAGTGGTAGAGTGGTAAAGTGATAAAGCGGCGAGCAGGAAAGTCTTAAAGTGGTCTAGTGATCAAATGCTCAACGGTCTATCCGAAAACGACTGTCGTTCTTCCCGTCGCTCCATCACTCCATCACTCCATCACTCCATCACTCTATCACTCTACCACTCTACCACTCTACCACTCTACCACTTATTTGCCACTCTGCTGTCCCTGATATTGCTGCCTTCTATAAGTTGGAGCTCCTCACCACCCGCAGCGTCGGCACGTCGGGGGCGAACTTTCATAAGCACGGGGTCAACGGCGGCGCC
>JACQRQ010000177.1 GCA_016206405.1 Elusimicrobiota bacterium
CCAGCGTGCCCGGGTTTTTGACCTGCGCGGCCGCCCCAGCGGGCTGTGCCGCCAAAGCGAGCCACACGCCGGCGGCGGCTGGAACCAACCTAAAAAAACGTGCCAAAATAAATTCTCCTTTTGCCGGCCTTCACGCCGTGTTCAAGCTCCTTCCACGGCCGCTTGACCTTTTCCTCAAGCGGCAGCTCCCGCACGACGCCGGCTTCGCTCGTGGCCTCGATCACTTTGCCCCCGCCCGTGTAAAGCATGACATGGTCGATTTTTCCGGACGCCGCGCCGGAGGAAAGAAAAACAAGATCGCCGGCTTTAAGGCCGCTCTTTTTTATTTTTTTCGCGCGGCGGTGCTGATCGCGGGCGTCGCGCGGAATGTCCATGCCGGCCACCTGGTAGCTCAGGTTGACCAAACCGGAGCAGTCCACGCCGCCCCCCTCCAGCTCCGGGGAAGAGCGGCCGCCGAAAAAATAGGGATCGCCTAAAAACTTTCTGGCCGTTTGCACAATTTTATCCCGCCTCTGGGTTTCGGGCAGCTCGTCGAGACGGCGCGCCGCGTTCTCGGGTAAAGTCATCCAGCCGGAACGGGGCGAAAAAAAAGAAAAGCCGCCTGACTCCCCGGCCTCCACCCGCAGTTTGGTGCCGATGGAGAGAGGCAGCTTCTCTTTGCCGTCTGCAGCAACGGCCAAAACTGTTTTTTCCTGGACCACCGCGTTGGCGCCGGGCTCTAAATCGTCCCAAACCAGGTCCTTGGCGGAAACCCAGCCCGGGTAGCCGGTCCATTTTTTTCCAAAAGCCGCCTGCTCCACGGCTTCCACGCGGACCCAGTCCCCCTCGGCCTTTTGCGCCAGAACCCGCTCCCCAAATAAAAGCTGGGACAGTTCCTGAGCGTCTCGGCCGGGAGCGTCGTTGAGAGAAAAAGCGGGCTCTTTGCGCAGATGCGCCACCGGGACGGCCACTTTCATCGGCCGCGGCCAGCGCGGGGATATGCGGTAGGCCAAGCCGAATTTTTTTTCCAGCCAGACCTTCGAGAACTGTTCCCGCTTGTAGACCCTGCGCGCGCTTCGGGCCTGGGGCGCGGCCGGATCGTTGACGATGACATTTCCGCGGCGGTCGAAGCCGCGCACGACTATCAGATGGCCTCGGGTTTTCTTGAGCGGGGCCCCGTCCAGCTCGCCTGGACCAAAAGAGATGCTGGTTACCACCGGCCTTCCCCCGGCGATCTCCGCTTCAAGCTCTTCCATGGAATTGAGCCGCGTCACGAAGGCGGCGAGCCCCTTGGAGCCGGCGAAGGCGACGTTGAAAAACCAGTTTCCGTAGATGCCGGCGCGGGTATCCACCACCGCCACGACCGTCTCGGCGGTGGTCAGAGGAACTTTCCAATAATGGAGCGCCATCGCCAGGGAGGTGGGGCTGCAGATGTCCCGGGCGTAGGTCGCCTGCTCCGTCATTTGGGAACGCTTGACGACGTTGAGCTCCCGCCCCCAGGCGGGGTGGGAGTCTTTTCGGGCGGCTCGCGACTCCGAGCCAACCGATATCCGGCCGGAACGGTCCGTGTAGACGACGGCCGCCAACCGCAGCACCGGGCTCGCCTCGGGGTCCCGGCTTTCCAGGCTCAGGCGGTAGCGGAAAGCGTCGGCGGGTTTGCTGAGCTGGAGGGTATCCACCTCCACTTTGCCCAAGGTCTCCTCTGTTTTTTCCCCGCTGGCGGAGCGGCCGGAAGGCTCGAAGCGCCCCATATGGAACCACGGGCTCCAAACCGGCGGCTCCGAGTCCGGAAAGCGCACCTGGACTTCGATCTCAAAGGCGGTGTCGAGCGGCGTTTCGCAATTGGCGGAAGCGACGAGCTCATCAAAGGGAAATCGCGCCCACACGGTGGCCGACTCCACCAAACCCCGGCGGAGCGAAGCCTGATCCAGACGTTCGGCCCGGGTGAGCTCCAACAGCCCGAACTCATACGGCGCCGGGGACAAATTCTCGGCGCGCGCGTCCGCGAAATCCCGCGGCGCGGCATGCACCACCGTCTCGGAAGGATAAGCCTCGACCACCTGCGGCTTTTTCATAGGCGCCACAAAAGCAAAAACCGCCAGAAGGAAAATAAAATTCATGAACCTAAATTCCTTTGTTCGGGGGGCCTGCCGCCGGGTTTGCCCTAGGCCCCCTGGCCCCGTGGGAAACCCTCCCGTGGTTTCCCTCCACCGGCCTTTGGCCGTCGGAGCCTCCTTTCCGCTAAGGGGGCTACGGGCAAGCCCGGCGTCACCCCCCTTAAGAACTATGGAATTGAAAAATTCATTCGACTCAGGGAACTCGGGTTTGAACCTAGGGGAAACCACGGAGTGGTGTCCACCTAGGATGGCCGTAGGAAGGGGTGCCGAGCGCCTCCTCTGCAAGCCGTAGATTTCGGGGCACTCGGGCTTGAACCGAGAGCCTCCTCCTCAGGGTATGCACTTCGGGGCACTCGGGGTTGAACCGAGAACCTCCTCTGCCAGTCACGGACTTCGGGGCACTCGGGCTTGAACCGAGAGCCTCCTGGTCCCAAACCAGGCGCTCTAGCCAATTGAGCTATGCCCCGAAGACCGTGCCCGGCAGCCAGCCGCCTCACCTTCTCGGCGGCGTTCGTAACGCAGTCGCACTTATCCGTGCGACTACTCACCCCATCCCAGACGCTCCAGCCAATTGAGCTATGCCCCGAAGACCATACCCTGCGGCCAGCCGCTTCACCATCTCAGCGGCGTTCGTAGCACGGTCGCACTTATTCGTGCGACCACTGTCCGGCCCGCTCACCTTCTCGCGGGCGTTCGTAGCTCGGTCGCACTTATTCGTGCGACCACGAACCCCCATCCAAACGCTCCAGCCAATTGAGCTATGCCCCGAAATCTACGGCCCGCAGCCAGCCGCCTCACCATCTCGGCGGCCCCCTGGCAGTGCTCGACACGCCGCTCTGCGGCTCCATCCGTCCAGTGCCGCCGGCACGGGGCCGGGGACTATGAAGCGTCAGAGACGCGGCGGCGTTCGTGGCTCGGCCGCACTTATTCGTGCGACCACGAACCCCCATCCAGGCGCTCCAGCCAATTGAGCTATGCCACGATGTGACTGATTTTACAACAATTTCTCGTGAATCAGGTAGGTGTTGGCGGGTCTAAAAAATATCTATTGACGGCAACAGCC
>JACQRQ010000178.1 GCA_016206405.1 Elusimicrobiota bacterium
ATGAGCAGGCATTGGAGGCCGTAGAGGAGGGACATCCCGGCCGGAATCAACACGGATATCCATTGCATGGGCAACTGGTGGGCGGAAAGGTATTTGAGGGTTTCAATGCCTTTCGTGAGGTTATGCACCAGCCCCAAGAAACAGAACAATAGTATGATTTTTAGATAGATTTCGGTTTTTCGAGGGCTTTCCATGATAACAACCCTGTTGGGTCCGTTGCGCCGTTTCCGCCATTCTAACAAAAGTGGGTCGATGGGGACAGCCGCCGATGGGTCGAAAGACCCTTGCCGCGCCGGCGCCGCCTCCATAAACTATTACTATGAAGAGAGTGCTGGCCCTTCTGTTTTTGGCGGGTTCTATCGCTTTCCCCGGGAGCGTGCACGCCCGCGTTTTACGGGGCGCTCCGCCGTCCAAAGCCGTTGGGACGCGGTTCGCCGCCCTGAGCCGGCTGAGCCGGATCGTCAATTATTCCTTGGACACCCCCGGTCGCCCCGCTCTTGCCCCGTTCCTGAATTCGGCCGTGCCCAAAGCTGCCGTGTTGACCGGCAGAGCGGAGGCGGCGAGCGGCGGCGAAGCGACGCCCGGCGGCTTACCCACCGGCCTTAAGACTTCCATATCCCGGACTTTTCAGGCCTTGGACTCCGTGCTTCAGGATTTCACTCCGGAGACGCTTCAGACCATGCCCGTCGAAAGACTGCACGCGCTCTCCGCGTTGATATTGGAGCAACTGCCGGGGTCCCGGCCGGCCGGGACCGAAGACGCTTTGGAAGGCATCGCGGCGCTATCGGAAGCTCGGGTAACATCCCTTCTGAAGCGGCCGGACAAGCGGTCCATCGACGGCACTCCCGGCGAGGCTCCCGAACCCTACCTTCCCAAGCTCATCCGCTACAACGGAGTTCCGAAGGAGGCGCGGGTCATGCCTCCGGTTCCCAGAATTTTTCGACATTATGGCACGAAGAGCGGCGTGAGTTCCATACTGGCCTCCCTTAGCCTGTGGAACGGGCACACCCCGTATGTGCGGGCGCATGGGGAGGGTCTCCTGTTTGATGTTTTCACCGATCTTACCGGGGTCTTTTTGACTTTGCCCGGCGTTTCAAAGGCCGCCGTCGGCGTCGGAGGTCAAAAATTTCCGCTTTTTGTTGATTTACTTTTATTGCCTCGCCTGCCGGTTCTGGAGATTGAGCCCGGGCGCATCTTCCTGATTCCCCTGCCGGCGCGCTCTTCGGACGCCGGCCCCAAACTGCGCGTCCCGGTGGAAATCGTCCGGCATGGCCGGGCAAGATAATTTTGCATGGAATATCCCCGCCTCGAAACTCTGCGCCGCGTGCGCCGGATGGTCGTCAAGCTGGGCTCCAGCGTGCTATCGGGAAGCAAGCCGCGTCTGGATTTTTCCATGCTGCGGCGCTTGAGCGGCGATGTGGCCGCGCTCAAGACCCAGCAGCGGCAGGTCATCCTCGTTTCTTCCGGCGCCATCCTGGCAGGCCGCGAGCAGCTCGCGTTGGGAATTCGCCCGATGACGACGCAGCTCAAGCAAGCCGCGGCGGCGGTGGGCCAGAGCCGGTTGATGCGCGCCTGGGACGAAGCCTTCGCGCGGGAGAAAATCACGGCGGCTCAAGTGCTCCTGACGCGCGAAGACCTGCGCCAGCGCCGCCGCTATTTAAACGCCCGCAACACCCTATTCACCTTGCTGCGCTTGGGCGTCGTGCCCGTCATCAACGAAAACGACACGGTCTCCACCGATGAGATAAAATTCGGCGACAACGACATGCTCTCCGCCTTGGTCGCGGGACTTTGCGACGCCGACCTGCTTGTGCTTTTGACGGACCGGGACGGGCTTTACAGCGCCGATCCCAGGGACAATCCCGGCGCCCGGCTCATCGCGCGCGTGAGCGAAGGCGAGGCCCTCGTGCTCCGCGGACGACCGGGACCGGCGGGGTCCGGCGGTATGGCGTCCAAATTCAAGGCCGCGCAGCTTGCGGCGGGCACGGGAATTTCCACGGTGATCGCCAACGGTTTCAATGAGGGAATCCTGCAGCGAGTTCTCGCCGGCGAGGAAGTCGGCACTTTATTCATCGCGCGCGCCAGCCCGCTGGACAAACGCCGGCAGTGGCTGGCTTTCGCCGCGCACCCCCGCGGCCAAATCCACGTGGATGAGGGTGCGCGCGAAGCTCTCGCGGGAAAATCCAAGAGCCTGCTGCCTTCGGGGATCAAGTCCGTGTCCAAGAGCTTTGAGGCCGGCGACGTCGTCAGCCTGGTCTCGGGCGGCGTGGAGTTCGCCCGGGGACTTGCCAACTACAGCTCCAAAGAGCTCGATAAAATCAAAGGGCTAAAAACCTCCCAGATTGAAGCCGCGCTCGGCTACAAACCGGCCGATGAGGTCGTGCACAGGGACAATATGGCGGTTTTAACCCGATGAGCGGCCCCTCCGGCGTCAAAGCCTTGGCGCAAGCCGCCAAAGAGGCGTCCCGCGCGCTGGCGCAAGCTCCGGCTAAAATCAAGAACAAGGCGCTGCGCGAGATGGCCTCCGCAGTGCGGCGCCATGCCGCCGGCATTTTGGCGGAAAATAGAAAAGAGGCGGGAAAGTGCAAGGCTGCGGGCCGGAGCGCCGCCTTCATCGACCGGTTGAGCTTGGACTCGCGGCGCTTGGAAGACGCCGCCGCGGGATTGGAGCGCGTCGCCGGACTTCCGGACCCCGTCGGAGAAATTTCGGATTTTGCCGTAAGGCCCAACGGGCTTGTCATACGCAAGATGAGGGTCCCTCTGGGCGTCATCGCCGTCATCTATGAGGCCCGGCCGGGGGTCACGGCGGATGCCGCGGGGCTTTGCCTGAAATCCGGCAACGCCGCCATTTTGCGCGGCGGCAAGGAGGCGATCAAGACCAACGCCGCGATCGCCGGAGCCTTGGCGGAGGGGCTCAAGGCCTGCGGGCTGCCCATCGGCTGCGTCGGCTTCATCAAGGATGCCGACCGCGCCGCCGTGCGGCGGCTGCTGGGCTTGCAAGGGCTCATCGACCTCGTCATCCCGCGCGGGGGGCCGGAACTCACGGGAATGGTCCGCCGCGAATCACGCATACCCGTCCTGGCGCATGAGAAGGGCCTGTGCCACACCTTTGTCGACGCGTCCGCGGACCCGGCCATGGCCGGGGAGATTTGCTTCAACGCTAAAGCCGAAAGGCCCGGCGTCTGCAACGCGATGGAGACTTTGCTCGTCCACGCGGGCATCGCGCCCCTGTTTCTGCCGCCCATGGCGGCCCGCTACCGCCGGGCCGGCGTGGAACTGCGCGGCTGTCCGCTCACCCGCGCGATTTTGCCCGAACTCCGGCCGGCGCAAGCGGCGGATTGGGACGCCGAATATCTGGACCTTATTTTGTCGATCAAGGTCGTGGGCTCCTTCGAGGAAGCGGTCGCTCACATCGCCCGCCACGGGTCGGGACTCGCCGAGGCCATCGTGACCGGCGACGCCGCTCTGGGAGAGAGATTTCAGAGGGAAGTCGACGCCGGCGCCGTTTACGTCAACGCCTCGACGCGATTTACCGATGGGGGGGAGTTCGGCATGGGCGCCGAGATGGGCATCTCGACGCAGAAGCTGCATGCGCGCGGTCCGGTGGGGCTGGCAGGCCTGACTTGTGAGAAGTTTGTGGTCATCGGAACCGGCCAAGTCCGCGACAGCCGGGCGAAATAATTTGCAGGATGCAGGACTGCGCAGCGACCGAAAGTCACCTCTCCAGCCTTTCCACCTCTTGCTTGAGTTGGTTCCGCCGTTCCCAACTTCCGGGGTGAGTTCTGAAGTAGTCCGAGAACCCCTCCGCCATGATTTGCCCCGGGTCGCGCTTGGTCCCGGCATCCGCCGTTTCCCCCATTCCCAAAATATCCATGGCTTCGAGGCTGCCTCTCGGGTTGCCGCCATGGGCGTGAACAAGGCGCACGGCGACAAGGTCGGATTCCAGCTCTTGGATCTCGCTGAAATGGAGCTGGGACAGAAGGCGGAGAACCTGTGCCGCGTTTCCCAACGGTTCCATACCCAGTTTTTTGAAAACCGACCGCATTCGATAGGCGTCCGCGCAGTGGCCGAGCTCCACGTGCGCGATCTCGTGGCCCAGGACGAAAAGCAACGCGTCGTCCCTCCTCTGGAAGCGGCGCGCCAAGCCTTCGGTGACGTAGATGTAGCCCCCCGGCAGCGCGAAGGCGTTTGGGTCCATGCTGCCGTGAAAAAGCCTGAACTGGTAGCGGCCGCCGAAGCGCTCCAACATCGGCATTTTCCCAAGGGCGGAGCCGAGGTTGCGCACCGTCATTTCCAAATCGCGG
>JACQRQ010000174.1 GCA_016206405.1 Elusimicrobiota bacterium
CCTGCGCATTCCTGATGAAGCGGATGACCCTTACGGCTTCAGGGGCATAAAGGCGGTAGCCGGAGTCCGTGCGCTTGGCCGGCGCAAGAAGCCCGCGCCGCTCATAATAGCGCACGGTCTGGATGTTCACGGCGGCTTGTCCGGCCACCCTTCCTATCGTCAGTTCCGGTCCCATTTCTCCTCCCTCAATAGTATAGACCCTATACCTAAGTATAGAGTCAAGGCCAATTGTTACGGCCCCGGCGGAAGAGAAAGGGTTTTTTTATCGTAAATGTTGTATTCTAATGCTTTAGCGCCGGTTCCCGTCGCCATGAAAAAGTGCGGCTTTTGCGCGGAAGAAATTCAGGATGCGGCGATCAAATGCAGGCATTGCGGCGAAATGCTGGAGGATGCCCGGAGGCCGCCGTGGTATTTAAAGCCGGGATTTCTCCTGCTGGCGTTTCTATGCGTGGGGCCGCTGATGCTGCCGCTGGTGTGGCTGCACCCCGGCATGGGCCGGACGAAAAAAGCGTATTACACCTTCCTGATCGCCGCCGTCTCCGCCGTTCTGGGGTGGGCGGCGACGCGTTCCATCTCCCATCTCCGCGATTACTATAACCTGATGAATTCGCTTTAAAAGAATCCAAGATCGTTGAAGAGGGAGGTCTCTGTGGGCAAGAAAATAGAATGTTCCAAGGTGAATCCGGCTTCGGGATGCGGACACGTGGTGCGCGGCAAAGACGTCGAGGAGGTGTTGAAAAACGCCGCCGCCCACGCCAAAGATCACGGCATGAAGCCGACGCAGGAACTGCTGGACAAAGTCAAATCGTTCATTGAGAATGAATGAGGGCTGAACCGGAGTTCGTCAAGCGCCGCGTCGCCACGTTGTTCATGAGAACCGCGCAGAACGCGTAACCGCCCTCACGTCCGATTCCATCCGCGATACCGTCCGTCGATCTCCTCCGGAGCATTCCCGCTCGCCACAACCCCACACAACCCCACAGTCTTGATAAAATACCGGGCGCTGTATATAATGGGTAGAGGCGGTTGTTTATGGAAGCGAAAGCTAAAACGATTTTGGTGGTTGATGATGAGCGGGTCATCCGCGAAATGCTTCGGCGCACGCTGGAGGCCGAGGGTTACGCGGTGACGGTGGCGGCGGATGGGGAGGAGGCGCTGGAGTCCATCCGGGGACAGAGGCCCGACATGATCTTGCTGGACCTCGTCTTGCCGAAGAAAAACGGTTGGGAAGTGTGCTTGGAGGTGCGCCGCAGGTGGGCTTCCCTCAAAATCCCCATCATCATTCTTACCGGCACGTCGCTGGAGCAGGCCCGGCAATCTAAAATCGGGGCCGACGATTATTTAAGCAAGCCTTTTCAAAGCGAGGAATTAAAGACCCGCGTCGCCGCTCTTTTCCAGAAATGCGCGGATGAGAAAAAAGCGGAGCCGCCCAAGCCGTGATGTGAGCGTTTTTTTCGTCCGCCGGATACCCGCTGTTCTTGTCCCCGCCAACGCATGAACAAAGAGGAAATTCGCAGGAAGTACGACGCCCTCGCTTCTTGGTATGACCTATTGGTGTCGGTCCCGGAAAATATGGCGGGCGCCGGAAGGCTGCGCCGAAAGTTGGCGGCGCGGGCGCGCGGAGACGTCCTGGAAATCGCCGCCGGAACCGGGCGCAGTTTGAGCGGCTTCCCTCCGGGATGCCGGTTGACGGCCGTCGACTTGAGCCCCAAAATGCTGGCCGTCGCCCGCCGCCGCGCCGGCCGCCTTGGGCTGGAGGTCCGATTCCGGGAGATGGACGCCGAGGCGCTGGATTTTCCGGACGCGAGTTTCGACACGGTGGTAAGCTGCCTGGGCCTGTGCACCTACTTAGATCCGCTGGCGGCGCTGCGGCAGATGGCGCGGGTTTGCCGCCCCACGGGGCGCCTCCTTCTTCTCGAGCATGGCGTAAGCGACCGGCCTTGGCTGGGCCGGCTGCAAAATCAATGGGCCGATAGGCATGCCAAGGCTCTCGGCTGCCGGTGGAACCGCGAACCCCTGGATTTGTTCAAGCGGGCCGGCCTCAGGCTTCTGGCCGCGGAGCGCTCGTTTCTCGGCGTTTTTTATCTGATCGAAGCTGCGCCGGTCCCCTCCGAGGAACTCCGGGGACCGTAGGGCCTACGGCGGCCTAGGTCCTTTGACGGCCTTCCTTTGGGTCTAAAGATGCGTGTCCGGCGCGGGCCAGGCTTGATACAATAGATTGGTCAAGCCGATTCAATTCGCCCGGAGGCGCCTCTATGCATAAATTTTCCAGCGTTATGGTATCCGCCGCGCTGTGTGTCGGCGGATTTGCCGCCGAGGCCGGAGCGAGCGAGGGCGCCGGCGGCATTCTCGCTCGGCTGGCCCGCGCCGCCCAGCAGGCGGCGATGAGCGGGATTTCCCTGCAAGGAAGGCTCCGCTCTATCCCAATCCCGTTTGATTCTGATTTTGAAGGCCGGGAGCGCCGCGGCGCCTCCGCGCGAGAATTCGCCTGCCGGCAGGCCGCCGATATGGCGATTTCAGCCTACTTGGAATATGGAGAAGCTTTAAGGGAGTTGGAAGCAGTCAGCGACGAATTATTCGCGCAGGACCTATGGGGCGGTCTGGACCCCTCCGATAAGGCGCGCGCCGAAAAAAGCTACGCCGAATACATGGAAAGTTTCTCATGGGGGGAGCGGGGCGTCCTCTTCCTCTATAGCGATTTTGAGCGCATGGGCGATTTAAGAGCCGTCATACATCTGGCGGAGGACCGGGAGATCGGCATCGCGGGCGATTTAAAGGATCATTTCGGCGAAGATTTTGTCCGGCCCTATCGAGATTCGCGCGCTTTCAGATCCGTTCACATTAGGCCGTGCCGGGTTTGAGGGACATTCGCGCCTCCGGAACCGGGCATTTTCCGATTTGCTATAATATAGAGCTTTCTGAGAAGTACAAGGCCTCATGGTCAAACGCTTCGTCACGGGACTCATCGACAATCTAAACAGCGCTTATTTGAAGGCGCGGCCGCTGGATCCGGGGATTTTTAATAAGCCTCCCCACTGGACTTCGCTTATCGGCCCGCGCCCCCAAACGCGCGCCGGCTTGGAAAACCTTTCAGCCCATCTGGCGGCGGCTGTCCGCCGGTGCCGGCGCTACCTTTTGAGCCGCCAGGACGCGCGCTCGGGTTATTGGTGCGCCGAACTGCGCGCGGACACCACGCTGGAGTCCGACACGATCATGCTGCTGAACCTGATCGGCCGCGGGGCTTCTCCGAAAATTCCCCGTTTGGCGGCCTTCATCTTGAAAAATCAAAATCCAGACGGCGGATGGCCGATTTACCGCAACGGCCCCTCCGACATCTCGGCGACCGTCAAAGCTTATTGGGCGCTCAAATTCGCCGGTTATGGCCCGGACTCTCCCGCGCTCGCCAAAGCGCGCGCCAGAATCGCTCAATTGGGCGGCATCCATCGGGTCAACACTTACTCCAAGTTTTACATGGCTATGTTCGGCCTCTACGACTGGCGCGGCGTTCCCTCCATCCCTCCGGAGATCGCGCTTTCTCCCACGTGGTTCTATTTCAACATCTACGAAATGTCCTCCTGGTCGCGGACGATCGCCGTTCCGCTGGCCATCGTTTGGGCCAAAAAGCCCCGCTTCCCGTGCCCGCCGCAAGCGCGGCTTGACGAGCTCTTCCCGGACGCGCGCCGCGGCGTGCCCTTGAGCGATCTTTTCGACGCCCGCAAGACCGTTTCCTGGACGAATTTTTTTCTAAGCGTCGATTCGTTGCTCAAGCTGGCCGACGCCGTCGTTCCTTTTTCCCTGCGGCGCATGGCTTTGGAATCCACCTACCGGGAAGTCGTCACCCATCTGGAGGGCTCCGACGGCCTGGGAGCGATTTTTCCGGCCATCGTCAACAGCATCATCGCTTTGCATTGCCTTGGCCATGGCCCCGACGATCCGCTGATGGTCTCGCAGCTCGCCGAGCTCGAACGCCTCGAGTTGGACCGCGGCGAGGACGGCTTGGAAATACAGCCCTGCCTGTCGCCCGTATGGGACACCGCGCTTTCCATCATCGCCTTGGCCGAATCGGGCTTAAGCCGCGGCCATCCCGCGCTGCGCTCGGCGACGAGCTGGCTCTTGGACAGCGAGGTCCGGCGACCCGGCGATTGGAAGGTCAAAAATCCGCATGGGCCCGTCGGCGGCTGGCCGTTTGAGTTTCGCAACGATTTCTATCCGGACATAGACGACACCGCGATGGTGCTCTTGGCCCTGCGCCAGGTGTTTTTGGAGGAGACCGACGGCCTGCGCCGCGAGCAGGCTTTTTTGCGGGGCTTGAACTGGCTGCTTTCGATGCAGTCGAAAAACGGAGGCTGGGCGGCTTTCGACAAGGACAACACCAAATCCATTTTTACCAAGGTCCCGTTCGCCGACCACAACGCCATGATCGATCCGCCCACCGCGGACGTCACCGCCCGCGTGCTGGAGATGCTCGGCTCCATCGGCTACGACCGCTCCTACCCGATCGTCGAGCGGGCGATCGCTTTCGTGCGCCGCGAGCAGGAGCCGGACGGCTCCTGGTTCGGCCGTTGGGGAGTCAACTACATTTACGGCACGTGGCAGGCATTGCGCGGGCTCAAGGCCATCGGAGAGGGGATGCAGTCCCGCTGCGTCCAGAAGGCGATACATTGGCTGCGCTCCGTCCAAAACGCCGACGGCGGCTTTGGAGAAAGCTGCGCGAGCTATCACAACCCGAACCTCAAGGGTCGGGGGCCGAGCACTCCCTCTCAGACGGCGTGGGGGCTCATGGGCCTATTGAGCGCGCTGCCGGCCGACGATCCGGCCGTGGAGCGGGCCGCCCGCTGGCTGTTGGAGCGCCAAAACGAGGCCGGGGATTGGGATGAGACGGAATTCACCGGCACCGGCTTTCCCAAGGTTTTCTACCTGCAATACACTCTCTACCGGGTATATTTTCCTTTGATGGCGCTTGGGCAATACCACAAGGCGCTTCCTTCCGCGTCGCTTTACGCGCCGTTGGCCGCCGCCGAGGAGGTCTAGGCGTGGCCATTCCCTGGCGAATGCAGCTCTCCGTTTTCAGCTATATCATCAAGCAGAAATTTTCTGGAAATCCGCGCTATCCTCTGGTGCTGATGCTCGAGCCGCTTTTCGCCTGCAACCTGGAATGCGCGGGCTGCGGCAAAATCCAGTACCCGAGCCACATCCTGCGCAAGCGCATGAGCCCTGAAGAGTGCTTCAGCGCCGCCGAGGAATGCGGGGCGCCGATCGTCTCGATCGCCGGCGGCGAGCCGCTCGCCCACGCCGAGATCGGCGCCATCGTCGAGGGGCTGATCGCGCGCGGCAAATACATCTACCTTTGCACCAACGCCCTCCTGCTGGAGAAAAATCTGGACCGCTTCACGCCCTCCTCCCAGCTCATTTTCAGCATCCACTTGGACGGGCTTGAGAAGACGCATGACCGCATGGTCTGCAGGGAAGGGGTCTACAAGACGGCGATTGCGGCCATCCGCCTGGCCAAAGCCCGGGGCTTCAACGTCATGACCAATACCACCGTCTTTCTGGGTGAGAAGCCCGCCGAGATGCGCGAGTTCTTCCAGCAGATGACGGAGCTCGGCGTCGACGGCATGATGCTCTCGCCGGGCTACGCTTACGAGAGGGCGCCAAGACAGGAGCTTTTCCTCCGGCGCGAGCAGACCCGGGACCTTTTTTCCAAGATGCTGGAAGGCTGGCGCCAAAAAGGCTGGCGCTTCAACCATAGCCCGTTTTATCTGGATTTTCTGGAAGGCAAGCGCGATTACGATTGCACCCCTTGGGGTAATCCCCTGCGAAACATTTTCGGCTGGCAGCGTCCCTGCTACCTTCAGCAGGACGGTTATGCCGCGACATTCCGCGAGCTCTTGGAGACCACCGATTGGTCAAAATACGGCCATGCCTCCGAAAACCCGAAATGCGCCAATTGCATGACGCATTGCGGCTTCGAGCCGAGCGCGGTCGCCGACGCCTTCTCGGGCCCCAGTAAATTTTTGGAGCTCGTCAGAGACATCGCCTCCGTGAAAAAAGCGCAAAAAAGGGGGGGCCTATCTCCGGTTCCGACGTCGCTTTCCTGACCGGCGCCACGGGTTTCGTGGGCGCGAGCCTCGCGCGCGTCCTTTTAAATCAGGGACTTCGCGTGCGCGCCCTCGTTCGCCCGACAAGCCCGAGAGCCAACCTCTCCGGCCTGGACATTGAGACGGTCACCGGCGACTTGAACGACCCGGCCGGCTACGCCGGGGCCCTCAAAGGGGCGCGCTACGTTTTCCACGCCGCGGCCGATTACCGTCTCTGGGCGCCGGACGCGGGGCCGATGTACAGGACCAACGTGGAGGGAACGCGGGCCGTCTTGGAGGCCGCGGCTAAAGCCGGCGTTGAGCGAATAGTTTACACCTCCTCGGTGGCGGCCTTGAAAGCCGTCCCGGGGCGCCTCGCCGACGAGACCGATTTCTACGCTTCCGAAGAGGGCATCATCGGCCATTACAAGCGCTCCAAATATCAAGCGGAGCTGCAGGCATTGGAATTCGCCCGGCGGGGTTTTCCGGTCGTCATCGTAAATCCTGCGGCGCCGATCGGGCCGCGCGACATCAAGCCCACGCCGACGGGGCGCATTATTACCGATTTTTTAAACGGCAAGCTGCCGGCCTATATCGATACCGGTCTCAACGCCGTGCACGTTGACGACGTCGCCTACGGCCAC
>JACQRQ010000183.1 GCA_016206405.1 Elusimicrobiota bacterium
CTCCAGGACGGGGATGTGCAGGTGCTGGGAAAGGTAGCGCGAATCGTTGTTGTTTTGTGTGGATTCCATCCAGGGATCGTCGCCGACCACGACCACGGCGCCGCCCTCGGCGTTGCCGGGCTCCGAGAGATTTCCGAGGGCCAGGCCGTCGGCGGCGACGTGCATGCCGACGCTTTTGAAGACCGCCATGGCGCGCACGTCGGCCATGCGGGCCCCGTGCAGGCGGGAGCCGGCCAGGGCCTCGTTGTTGGCGATCTGGGCCAGGATGCCGTGGCGAAGGAGCAGGGGACGGCAAGCTTGGGCCGCCGCAAAGACCTGGGCGACGGGCGAGCCGGGATAACCCGTGAGCAGGGCCATGCGTCCCTCCAAACCGCCCTTGACGATGAGCTCGTTGCCCGTCAACACGGCGCGGCCTTCCGACTGCGCGAATCGTTCGTCCATATTATTAAAGAATGCGTCCCAAAATGTCCGCGAGACTGATCGGTTTGGGACGCACTCACTCTAAGTATAACTTGAATCGCCGATTGAGTCAATCCTATAATGCCCACGCCGGTTCGGACGGGGCAGAAACATGAAATCTTCAAAAGGCGCTTTTTCGGGCTGGGCGTTTTTTTTCGTCCTGCTGGCTTCTCATCTGGCCTTGGGGCGTCAGGCGGCGGTGGAATTGTCGGCCACTTGGGATGAGCCGCCGTTTTTGACCGCGGGCTACTCGTACTGGGTCACCGGCAAATACCGGCTGGATGCCTGGGGCCACCCGCCGCTTTCCAAGCTGTGGAACACCATCCCGCTCCTGCGGCTCAGGCCGGACCCGAAACTCGACGAGATGACCCTTGAGCCCGGTCTGCAGAGCAACAACGCCTACATACGCTCCTTCGTCTTTCACAACCGCGTGCCGGCCGAGACCATGCTTCAATCCTGCCGACTGATGTCCCTGGCCTGGTCCATTCCCCTGGCGTTGCTGATTTTTATCCTGGCTTGGCGGCTTTCAAATCTCTGGGGCGCGGCGGCGGCCGTGATTTTGTACGCGTTATCCCCCTCCGTTCTGGCCAATATGAGCCTGGCCACGACAGACGGCATCTTCACTTTCCTGTTTTTTTCGGCCTGCGCGGCGTTTTGGGATTGGGAAAGAAAGCCGGGCGGCGTTGCGGCGGCTTTGACTGGAGCGCTCTTGGGCCTCCTGGTGGCCTGCAAATTCTACGGCGTGATTGTGGCGGGCGTTCTGGCTTTTCTCGCGGGGCGCCGGGCGCTTGCGTTGATTATCTCGGCGCTGGCGGTCCTGTGGCTGGTGTATTTGCCGGAAGGCTTGCCGGCTTATGCGCTCAAGCTCTTTGCCATGTCCCGGGCGGCGAGCGGTTCGCCGGCGTTCCTCGGTTATTACCTCGGCCGCTTCGACGCCCCGGCCTTCTGGGTCTATCCCGTCAATTTTCTGGTCAAGACTCCGATTCCTGCGCTCCTGCTTTTTGCCGGCGCTTTTATTCTTTTCCGCAAGGAATGGAAGCGGGATTTTTTATCGAGGATTCCGCTGCCGCTCGTGATCCCTCCTCTCGGGTTTTTTGCGGCGCTCTGCCTCATCTCCTCCTATCCGGCGAAAAACCGCTATCTGCTGCCGCTCTATCCTTTCGTCTTTTTATTTTGCGGAGTTTACGCCGGGAGATTCGTCGAGTCCCGAAAAAGCGCGAAGGGGCGCGCGTGGGCGCTCTCCGCTTTGGCGGGGCTGATGATTTGGTATGCCGCGGGGACGATGAGGATGCGGCCTCACTATATGGCCTATTTCAACGAGGCGGCGGGAGGGCCGCGCAACGGGCACAAGTGGTTTCAAGATTCCGACCTGGATTGGGGCAGCGAGGCCAAATCCGCCATCCGCTTCATCAAGGCCCGGGGAGTACCTCGGGCTTTCATGTACACCTTCCAGACGGAGGATTTTTCGATCTACGACATGAAAAGTCCGGACCTGAGATCGGCGCGGCGGCCGGACCATCCTCTCTGGCTGGGAATTCCGACGACGCTTTTATACCGCGAAGCGCTGCTGGAGAAAAAACCGCTTTTTGAGTGGCTGATGACGCAAGCGCCGGTTCACGTGGCCGCCTATGCCTTCCGCATCTACGATTTATCCGCCTCGCCGGAGGCGCTGAGGCTTTTGGCCGCCTCCTTCGAGGAAAACGGAGACGCGGCGGGAGCGGCCAATCTGCGGAAATGGGCCGGGCAGACGCTGAAATAAGAGACTCAAACGGCGGGGGCGCGGGACGCGGGGGCAGGCTGGGAGCGGATAAATTCCAGGATGCGGGCGGCCAATTCGCGGGGAGCGTCGAGAGGGACATGGTGGTGGGCCGAGGGGATGGCGGCGGCGGCCGCATGCGGCATGAGGCGGGTCACCCGCGCGAGATCGCTTTCGGCCAGGATGACGCTTTTTTCGCCGCGCACCACCAAAGCTGGAGTCTGAATTTTGGGAAGCGAAGGCCAGACCGGGGCGTAGTGGAAGCTGAAGGCCCTCCAGTCGAATTTCCAGGTCCATCTGCCGTTATTGTTTAATTTCACGCAGTGCGCTGCCAGAAGATCGAGCTCCTCTCTTGAAAGCGCCGTGCCCCTCGGCTCCAGATGAAAGCGGCGCAGCATCTCCTCTTTGCCGGCGTAGTGGGGCTGGGGGCGCGATTGGCTCCTTTTAAATTTCCGGTTCCGGCCGGATTCCGCCTTGACCTCCGGTAGAAAATCCACGGCGATCAAAGCGCGAAGATGCCGGGGGAATCGCTCGGCGTAGGCCAGGGCGGCGCGGGCGCCGAGGGAATGGCCGATGAGGATGAATTTCTCCCATCCAAGAAAACGGCGGGCGGCCTCGACGTCGGAGGCGTAGGCGGCGATGCCGTAGGGAGGGGCCCATTGGCTCTCCCCGTGCCCCCGGAAGTCCAGGGCCGCGACTCGAAAAGCCGTCCGCAAGATCGGCGCCGCCGCACCCCACCAATGGGTATTCCCCCCCATCCCATGCAGCAGCAAAGCTCCGCTGTTTTCTACTCCGGCGGTCGCCGTCCCCGTCTCCCAAACGGCCAAATTCAATTCCGGCACGCCCGGAATCTTGAGGCAAGTGACGCCGCTGCCGTCAGACATGCGCCCAGTATACCGCATCCTTGTTATGCCTTCAAGATTGCGTTGCGCTTGTGTTGTCCGACGCCGGGGTGCACCGAAAAATATGAGGAAATGAAATGACTGGGGGCCTGTCCGGGGATTCCTTCCGAAAAACAGGGTCGCCTCCGAGAGCGCCCTTCCCTCC
>JACQRQ010000175.1 GCA_016206405.1 Elusimicrobiota bacterium
CATCAGCTTCGGAGCGAAGTTCTCTCCGCCCGCCTTCCGCGCCTGGCCGACGCTCAGTCGAGCCTCGTCGAGCGCCACCGCCGCTTCCTGCTTGCCCTTGCTGCAGGCGCATGCCAGAGCGGCGATGAGGGCCACTACGGCGATTCGTCCATTTCTCATTCCAGTAATCCTCCCCCAAGTTGGTCTTGATCGAGAGGGATTATAGCCGCGGTGAAGGCGGCGGTATGTGGCGCGAATGCCCCGTGACCGTGGCGGATATACCACGGTTGCCTGCGCCTGTTCGTCGACTGGGGTGAAATTGCCACACGAATCCTAGAAAGCGCGGTATTCCCGGGATGCGGAATTTCCATGCATATGCATTTATTTCTTCCGCATGCTGGCAAAAAGAATAGCGAAGGGGTTTTTGCTTTTTTTTCTTACAACTTTTCTCTTTGCGGAAGATCAGAATCCAGCGCCATTGGCCCATGCCTATTCGCTCTACCTCCAGGGCGCACACCAGCAGGCGCTGGATATTTATCAGCCGGCTGTTAAGAAGAGTTCGCCATCGGCCCAGGGGTGTCTCGACGCCTCTATTGTGCTCCAGGAACAGGGCCGCAACAGCGAGGCTGTGGGGCTTCTCGATGGGTGCGTGCGCCGGGCTATCGCTGATCCCGAGCTGAGGTCCGCTTTGGCTTGGGCCTACTACCATGAAGGCGCGCTTCCCAAGGCACGGACCAATTTCGAGGAAGCGATCAAGATCGGATCGCGGAGGCCTCTGGACCTCCTGGGAGCGGCTCAAACCGCCCTGGAGGAGAAGAATTACGACCAAGCCCAGGCCCTGCTCGCGGAGGTAGCGGAGAAGCAGCCCCGACTGGCGCTGGCCTACTACTACCAGGGCAAGGCCTACGAGGCCCAAGAGAAGCCTGATGAGGCAATCGCCGCTTATCAACGGGTCCTCAAAGAGGATTCGCACTTCGTTGAGGCGAGGCCATTCCTGGCGGCGCTATTCGAAAGGATGAAGCGGGTCGATGAGGCCTGGAAACAGTACGCCCGGATTTTTCAGGTGGACCCTAAACATGTCCTCGCGCGCGAAAAGAAAGGGAGTCTGTTGGCGGCTCTGACGAAGCAGCCGGACGAGATCATACCCCCCAAGATAATCAGCAAGCACACCCCGGTCGAGCGGGCCCCCGGCTGGGAAAAAGATTCCATCATCCGGGTCGGAATCGGCACGAGCGCCGGTGGGAACGTCCTTCCCAGAAAAGCCGTCGCGTTCCGGGCCGCCGGGGCCTTCGTCCTGGCTGATTCGGTCACGGGCAAGGAGTTGGCCAAGGGCGAGGGGCGTGAGATATGGATCATCAGAGTCGAGCCGAAGAACCGTTATGCGGCCGAGATCGTCGATCCCAAGGGGAAAGTGGCGGCTACTTTTAAGAAGTCCGTCCGGCTGAAGATGGCTATTTCGCAGGGCCGGACCACGATCTTAAGCCGCCTCTCGTATGCGCCTAGCTATGCCTGGGGCGGCGTGGCCGATAGAGAGTTGCGTGGGGAAATCGAGATTGCGTTGAGCCCTACTGAGCAGTCACTCGTCATCATCAATCTCGTCAACCTCGAGGAATATCTTTACGGGGTGCTCAATTCGGAGATGCCCACGAACTGGCCCATGGAGGCGCTGAAGGCCCAGGCCGTGTTGGCCCGAACGCAGGCGGTCTACCGGCGCAAGATCTCGCGGCCCCATAAAGCGCTCGGCTATGACGTCTGCGATGAGCAGCACTGCCAGGTTTACGGCGGGGTGGCGGTGGAGACGAAGCGGGCCAAAACCGCGGTGGATGAGACGCGGGCGCAGTTCCTAACGCACAAGGGCAGTCCCGCTCACAGCATCTTTTTTTCCAACTGCGGCGGCCACACCCAGAGCGGACGTGAAATCGGATGGGGAAATGTCGCCTATTGGCAGGGCGTTTTTGATGGCAAGGACGCGACGCTGGAGCCGCAGACGCCCGCACAGCTCAAGCGCTGGCTCCAGAGCGAGCCGGCCGTCTACTGCAACCTCCCGAAATACGCCGGGGCCGCGGAATTCCGCTGGACGAGAGTGGTGCTTGCGTCCGATTTGGAAGCGAGGGTTTCGAGGAAGCGGAACCTGGGCAGGATCAAGAACGTCATACCGCTTCGGCGTAGCCGGGCCGGGCATATGAACGCCATCCGGATTCAGGGGACGGCCGGAGATCTCGTGGTGGACCGCGAGCATGAGACCCGCCGGGTGCTAGGCCTCGGGGCGCTTCGAAGCACTTTGTTCGTCATCGAGACTACCTACCGCGATGGGAAAGCCTATGCGTTTACTCTCTACGGCGGGGGTTGGGGGCACGGCGTGGGGATGTGCCAGGCCGGCGCGGGAGGCCAAGCGGAAGCCGGGGCGTCATACAAGGACATCCTGACGCATTACTATCCCGGTACGGCCCTGCGGCCGGAGGCGAACTGAGATGCCGATGAAAAAGAAGGATCGCCAGTGCCTCTGATTCTAGGGTTGGCGGCGGGCTTCTTTTCTTCCACGCCGGTGGGCCCTATAAGCCTCGCTGTTATCTCCAGTGGGATGCGACGGGGATTTCGCCCTGCGTTCATGACCGGCCTTGGCTCCATCGGGCCGAATCTTCAAGGTCTACCCGCACAAGGACATGAAGGCGCTCAAGGCCGTCCTCGAGACCCCCGAGGCGCGCCAAGCCCGGCGGCGCATGATCGTCACCGACGGCGTCTTCTCGATGGACGGCGACATCGCCCCGC
>JACQRQ010000015.1 GCA_016206405.1 Elusimicrobiota bacterium
AAACGGAATCTTTGCTCGACCTCGAAGGTCAGCAGGCCTTTGTCCACGAAGCGCCCTTCGCCGTAGCCCCGCAGGCTGAATTTGCCGCCCAAGTCCGACAAGGCGTAAAAAGGAATCCCGTCGCCCGTCTGCTGCTGGATTTTCAGGCGGGCGGCCGTGACGGTCTTGTCGCTGCCTTTATTTGGGATAAAAATTCTTCCGTCCATGCCGTAGGTTTGGTAGCTGAAGGCGGAGCCCAGGCTCTTGGGGGAGGTTTCCGCGAAAACCTCCAGGTATTCGCCTTCGGTGGTGGTCGTGACGGCATCGCGGCTGTCGTAGTTGAAAAAAAGCCGGTAGTGCGCGATTTGCGCTCGCCGGGAAGTCGTCAGGCCCGGAAAATTGGCGCTCAACGGGGCGATCGAGGCCACGGGGCCGTCGAGGATTTTGTCCGAGCTGAGCCCGTGGCCGAAATTGATTTTCCACTGCTCCGACAAAGGCAGGCCCAAAGAAAATCTATAGAGCAGCGAGTCCCGGATGTAGTTGCTTTGGTCCCCTTTATTTGAATTCGGGCCCCTGCCGTAGAAGCGCCGCGAGCCGTCGCGCGTGAACCACAGCCGGCCGGAGAGGTAGTTGCGCCGGCCCATGAACATGTCGTCCTTGTATTCGATCATGGCTTCCCGGTTGGCTTCGCCGGAATAGGAGACCCGGTTGGACACCTGGGAAAAGCGCGTAGGAAACCAGTAAACGCGGTGGGCGGCGGTCCACTTGAAAAAGCGGTTGTAGGTGAGCGAAGGGGCGTAAATTTGCTCGATTCTTTCGCCGTTTTTGGTGTTGAGGATGATCACCGGCATGATGCCGTAGGTGAGGCCGCGGTTGGGGTCGGTGTCGACGGCCGGAATGTTGAGGTACATGCCCCGCTTCAGAGGCGTGACGACCAAAGACAGGGTGTTTTTCATGAAGCGGATGGGCCAACTGACGGTCCGAACCGTCTGCTCGGCCAGTTTGCGGGTGGTCTGGGTGATTTGCTCCGGGGAGATTTTTTTCTTTCTTGGGGTTCCATCCGAGGATTGGCCGGATGCAGCCGCAGGCCCGCTTTTTTGAGCAAAGCATGGAGATGCCGCCAAAAAGAAAACAAAGGTCCAAACCGGAAAAATTTTGAGTCGCATGGCGTTCCACACTGTAGCAAATCCCTTTTGGGCTCTCAAAGATTTGCAGGGGCGCGGGACGGGGATTCTTGAAGCCGCGCGGCGCTCCAGGAGGCCTGCTCCCGGATCACCGGGTCGGGATGGTTTTGGAATTTTTGAATTTGGGGAAGGAGGGCGGGGTCTTTGGAGTTGCCCGCGGCCAAAAGCGCGTTGCGGATCCAGCCTGCCCACTTGGCTCTTTCAACGGACGTGCGCCGGTGGCGGACCTTAAATTCCTCCGGGCTTAGTTCCAGGGCCTTTTTAAGCTCCGGCGCGGCTTCGAGCACGTCCTCTTCCGCGCCGCCGGCGGACTCCTGCGCGAAGCGGTTCCAGGGGCAGACCTCTTGGCAGACGTCGCAGCCAAAAATCCAGTTTCCCGTTTGGCTCCTGAGGGATTCCGCTATGGGGCCCCGGTGCTCGATCGTCAAATAGGAGATGCACTTGGTGGCGTCGAGAGTATGGGGTTTCGGGAACGCCTGCGTGGGGCAGGCTTTAAGGCAGCGATCGCAGCTTCCGCAATGATCCGGCATGGGGGCGTCGCCGGGAAGATCGATATTCAAGCTTACGCCGCAGAGGAAAAAATATGAGCCCAGCCGTGGGGAGATGAGCATCGTATTTTTTCCTATCCAGCCTATGCCGGCGCGGCGAGCATAAAGCCTTTCGAGCACCGGGCTCGTGTCCACAAAAATCTTGCCCTTCGCCCCGGGGCGCGTTTCCTCCACCCAGGCTCTGAGCGCCTCCAGTTTATCGCCCAGAAGGGCGTGATAGTCTCTGCCGGAGGCGTAGCGGGCGACGCGGCCGCGCGCCCCGCAAGGCTCTTTTGCACCCTCCGCTCCCGGCCGGAAATAACTCCAGCCCAACATCAGGACGGAGCGGGCGGCGGGGTCCCAGCGGGTGATATCCATGCGGGACTCCCGGTTGCGCTCCATATATTGCATCGTGCCGTGGTACCCGGCCTTGAGCCAAGCCTGATAGTGGGAAGCTTCCGGAACGGGGGCCGCCGGAGCGATGCCCGCCAAGGGAAATCCCAAAGAGCGGGCCTCCTGTTTAAGGGCGCGGGCGAAGGACTCAGGCGGGAGAAGCATCTATGGAGAGGTGGCGCAGAGCCGCTTGGGCGGCTTGGCGGCCTTGGCGGACGCAGTCCGGCAGCCCCACGCCGCGATAGGCCGCGCCGGCCAGGAAAAGGCCGGGGCATTTCAAGAGCTCGGCGTCAATGGCTTGCAGCCGCGCCGCGTGGCCGACGGAATACTGCGGGTTGGCCCGCTTCCAGTGGAAGACTTTGACGGTGTGAGGCTCGGCCCGTATGCCGGTCATCGGCGCCAGTTCCTCAAGGACCGTCTTGACCAGTTCCGGCTCAGGGAGGCCGGCGTGGCGTTCGCGGCCGGCGCCGCCGACGAAGCAGCGGAGCACGACGCTGTCGGCCGGGTATTTGTCGGGAAATTTGCTGGAAGACCAGGTGCAGGCGGTCACGGCGAGGTTTTCTTTTCGAGGAACGACGAAACCGAAGCCGTTTAAGGGGCGGCGGATGTCTTCGCGGCGGAAGGCCAATGTCACCGTCGCCGTGGAGGCGTAGGCTATTTCCTGAAGAAGCTCCGCGAGACGGCCGTTCAAGCCGGCGAGCATCCCGGCGGCGGCCTCGGCGGAAGACGTGAGCAGGACGGCGTCGGCCTTCAGCGGGGC
>JACQRQ010000179.1 GCA_016206405.1 Elusimicrobiota bacterium
ATTGAGATCATCACCACCGCCTCTTCGGAACCGGAGTTGTCCGGGCTGGCCTATGAAAAGGCTTTCGAAAAAATCGGCGTCGGCTACGCGCAATCGATGCACATCAAGACGCGGCTGGACGCCGACGACGCCCGCATCCTGGACCGCATCGAAAAGGCGTCGGCCATTTTGTTTACGGGGGGCGACCAGCTTCGCATCACCTCGATTTTCGGCGCCACTCCGGTCGCCGAGGCCCTGCGCCGCCACTACTTCGATAAAGGCGGGTTCGTGGCGGGCTCATCCGCCGGAGCGGCCGCGCTGACCGAGACCATCATCACCGACGGCGATCCCCCCATGTCGCTGCTCAAGGGCACGGTGAGCATGTCGGGCGGATTGGGGCTTCTTTCCGGCACCATCATCGACACCCATTTTATCTCGCGCGGCAGGTTTGGCCGCCTCATCCAGGCCGTCGCCGGCAATCCGCGGCTGGTGGGAATAGGCCTCGGCGAAGATACCGGCATTCTCGTCGCCGGCGGCAGGCAATTTTCCGTGGTCGGAACGGGAATCGTCATCGTGGTGGATGGGCGGGACATAGGATTTTCCAGCGTCCCCGACGTCGAAGTCATGGAGCCTTTTTCCGTTGAAAACCTGCGCTTCCACGTCTTGAGTCCCGGCGCCGGCTACGACCTTTTGGAGCGAAAATTTCTGGCGCCGCCTCCCCGCCCCAAGAAACAGGAAGGCCCCGGACCCGCCTCCGGCGCCAAAAAAATCTCCTCCCAACCGCAAAAGAACTGACGTGAAAATCCTGGAATTGCGTGCGCTGCGCGGACCCAACCTCTGGTCGCGCTACCAGACCGTGTATATGCTCCTGGACACCGGGCGCATGGAGAGCCGGCCGACCCATAAAATCCCGGGATTTGCCGGGCGCATCATGAAGCTCATGCCCTCGCTTTACGAGCACCGCTGCGGCGTCGGGCGCGCGGGCGGTTTTTTAAGCCGTCTTAAAAAAGGCACGTTCTTAGGCCACGTAGTAGAGCATGTCGCTTTGGAACTGCAATGCCTGGCCGGGATGAAAGTCGGCTTCGGCAAGACCCGGGAAACCCGAACTCCCGGGGTCTACCACATCGTATACCGCTACCGCGACGAACGCGCCGGCCTTGAGGCCGGCAAGCAGGCCCTGCGCCTGGTGGAGGCCGTGGCCGGAGCCCGTTCCTTCAAGCTCGTCCCGGTCGTGCAAAAACTCAAGGAAATCCGGGAAGAAGGCATGCTCGGCCCATCAACACGCTCCATCGTCCAGGAAGCGGTCTCCCGCGATATCCCGTATCTGCGCCTTAACGACCAATCTTTGGTGCAGCTTGGATGGGGAAACAAACAGCAGCGGATTCAGGCCACGATGACGGGCCGCTCTTCCGGACTCGGCGTGGAAATCGCGGACGACAAGCTCCTGACCAAGAGGCTTTTAGAGCATGTCGGGGCGCCGGTCCCGCGGGGCAAACTGGTCCAAACTTTGCAGGAGGCGAGGGCCGCCGCGGCCTCCCTGAAATTCCCGGTCACCGTCAAGCCGATGATCGGCAACCACGGCCGGGGCGTCTCCGCCTGCGTGCGCTCCGCTCGCGAGCTCGGGGCCGCTTTTGCCAACGCGCGCCGCATCTGTCCGCGCGTCGTGGTCGAAAAACACCTGGCTGGGCACGATTTCCGGATTCTGGTCATCGGGCATGAGATGGCGGCGGCGGCGCTGAGGACGCCCGCGCATGTGATCGGCGACGGCCGCAGCGCCATCAAAAAGCTTATAGAAAAAATCAACTCCGACGAGTCGCGCGGCTTCGGCCACGAAAAGGCTTTAACCTACATCACCGCCGACGAGATGACGGAGAGCCTGTTGCGGGCGCGCGGCTGGACGCTGGATTCGGTGCCCGCCGCGGGCGAGGTGGTGCGCCTGAAATCGACGGCGAACCTCTCCACCGGCGGAACGGCCGTGGACGTCACCGACAAGGTCCATCCCAGCAACCGCTTTTTGGCGGAGCGGGTCAGCCGCGTCATCGGCCTGGACATCATCGGCATCGATATCGTCGCGCCCACCCTCGAGACACCCATTTTGGACAACGGCGGCGCGATCGTCGAGGTGAACGCCGCCCCGGGCTTCCGCATGCACTTAAACCCGACCCAGGGCCTTAAACGCAACGTGGCCAAGCCCGTCGTCGACATGCTTTTCGGCCGCGAAAGCGACGGCCGCATCCCCATCGTGGCCGTGACGGGCACCAACGGTAAAACGACGACGGTGCGCCTGATCACGCATATTCTGCAAGGCGCCCGGCGCAACGTCGGCTCGACCACCACCGACGACATCCGCGTAGGAAACCACGTGGTGCTGCGCGGCGACTACGCCGGCCCGGGAGGGGCCCGGGTCGTTCTTCAGGATCCCACCGTGGACGCGGCCGTTCTGGAGGTCGCCCGCGGTGGCATTCTTCGCAGAGGGCTGGGCTATGACCGCGCCGACGCGGCCGTCATTCTCAACGTCGCGGAGGACCATCTCGGCGCCGGCGGCGTCGACGACCTCGACGACTTGGCCAAGGTCAAGGCCGTCGTCGCCGACGCGGTGGCGCCGGACGGACGGGTGATTCTCAACGCCGACGATGCCCGCGTCCTGGCGATGGGAAAAAACTCGAAAGTCCCGGTCGTGCTCTTTTCGCTCAATCCCGCATCGAGCGCCGTGCGCGCGCATTTAAGGCAGGGCGGCGCGGTGTTTACGATCGAAAACGCCGCCATCGTTTTCCGCCAGGGCCGCTTGCCGGTGATCCCCATCGCGCCGCTGGTGGAAGTGCCGGTCACCTTGGAAGGCAAGGTCGCCTTCAATATCACCAACGCCCTCGCCGCCGCGGCGGCGGCTTACGCGCTGCCGGACGTCAGTTTCGACGATCTTCGCTCCGGTCTGTCCACATTCAACCCCTCCGTAGGGCAGTCGCCCGGCCGGCTCAACCTCATCGGAATCGGCGGCACGGATTACCTGGTGGATTACGGCCACAACGTCCCGGCCCTTCTCGCTCTCAAGCAGGTCATCGACATCCTGTGCGAGAATCGCCCCGCCGGCCACCGCCGCATCGGAGTGCTTTCCGGGACCGGCAACCGCCTGGATAAGGATATCCGCAAGCTCGGAAAAACCGCCGCCAAATGCTACACCGATCTCATCATCAAAGATTCCGACCGGAGATCGCGCCCGCCCGGCGAGACTTCGGAGCTGCTGCGGCAGGGCGCGCTTGAGGCGGGTTTTCCTAAGGAGCGCGCGCGCGTCGTTGAGAATGAGGGCGGGGCCATTGAAGCCGCGATCGCGATGGCCAAAGTGGGAGATTTAGTCGTGGTGCAGCCCGATGACGTCGGCGCCGCCATCCAGCGCTTGCTGGATCATAAGGCGCAGCAGGAAAAGCCGGGTGGAGCCGTTGCCGTCAAGCGGCCCTAGCCGCCGCTTCACATATCATAGTTGTACCGGAAAAATTTCCTCTCGCGCTTCCAGCCGAGTTTCTCGTAAAGGCGGCGCGCCTTGCGGTTGCCCGCCGCCGTTTCCAGATAAAGGCCTTCGGCGCCCGTGTCCAACGCCAATCGCCGGGCGCGCGCCATCAATTGAATGGCTACGCCTTGCCTGCGGCCGTCCGGACGGACATAGAGATCATTGAGTATCCATAAACGTTTGAGCGTTATCGAGGAAAAGGTCGGATAGAGCTGCGCGAAACCCAACACGCCGCGCCCTTTGCGGGCCAAAAAAACAACCGATTCCTTCCGGGACAAGCGCCTCCGCAGAAATCGCTCGGCCGCCCGCAAATCGGACGGCTGCCGGTAGAAGCGCCGGTAAGCGTCAAACAGGGGCGCCAGAAGCTTTGCGTCCCGAGGTCCGGCCTTTCGCACCTCAAGGCGATTGGACATGCGGGCGACTATACCGACGGCTCAACGACGCGCTTTTCGAGGGTCTTAAAGAGGACTTCGAGAGCTTCGACGCGCTTTTCCAGCCGGCTCAAGCGATCCGGCGGAGCGGAGATTTTGGCGGCGGCGAGCGCGGAGGGCGCGGTACCCTCCGCAGCCCCAGGGACAGAGCCCTGGGACCCGGAAGCGCCAGTGGCGCCTGGGGAGCTTCGGGCGCCTGGATGCGCCGGCCCTTTCGCAGAGCTCAAGGACGATGGAAGCGCTGGTGGCGCGCGACGAGGCGCGGTGGCCGCGCCGGCAACGGGTCCCAAAAAAAGATGTTGGTAGCGCGCCTCCTTGTGCCCGGTCTGGCGCGCAAGCCTGACCACCAAGGGATCCTCTTTCCGGGCGCACAAATCCTGCAGAATGCCTTCCACTTCCGCCGCGCTGTTGAAAACACAGAGCCTGTCGGTGCGCGTTTTGATTTGGCCGGGCGTCTGCGGGCCCCGCAGCAGCAGCGCGCAAATGATCCCAATTTGTTGGGCCGTGGCGCCCTGAAACAGGTTTTCAACGCGATGTATGAATTTGGGGACCCGGTTTCCCGGCACGCTGCGCCGTTCCACCAGCTTTTTTTCTATAAGGGAGGCGACGCCTCGCCCCGCCGTGTCTGTGTCCAGGCTCATGACGGGGTCCCGGCTCGATTTTTGATTGCAGGCGTTGATGAGCGCGTTGAAGGAGAGAGGATACTGCTCCGGAGTCGTTATGGACTTCTCGACAAGCGATCCCAAAATGCGCGCCTCAACGGGGTTTAATTGAATGACCATGCCCATATTCTAGCAAGGTCAAAATCCGGCGGCAATAGACCCAATCCTCATTAGGCCTTTGGGCCCAGAGCGGCGCCCCAAAACCGCAGTAGAATATAAGGCGATACATTGCGCGGCCCCTAGGGGCCCTTCAACGGAGGAAGAAATGAGAAACTTTGTCGCCGCTTGCGCGCTGTTATTGTCCGCCGCGTTGGCCTTGTCGGCTTCGGAGCCGACGCCCCCGAAGGTCGACTGGGACAATGGCGATCCAGTCCAGGCGCTTATGCTGACGATGCGAGTTCAAGGCCAGGACTCCGAGCCCGCGGTCCGGGAGAAAAACCCGCCGGCGTGGGATGAAATCCCATCCGCCAAGCAGTGGGCCCAGGCGGTCGGACCCGATGAGCTCCCCGTCAATTTAAATACCTATACCGCAAAGGAGGTCGAGTTGGTCCTCAACGACACGGAAGATCGCGTGGGAGCGAAATTCTATATGCGGCGCCGAATCGGCCGCCCCCGCGGCGGCTCCATTCACAGCTCGCGCAGCGTCCTTTTCCGCTTTCCCCAACTCCGCGTCAACCGGCAAACCCGGGAGATTCTTATCGGCGACGATGTGGTCGCCTCCTACACGACCGGCTGGTTCGGCCGCGTCAAGCTGTCCAAGAACTACCGCCTCGGCTACGAGGTGCAAAAGCGCGCCGAAGACGACGGCTTCAATTACCGGGACGTCTCCTACGTCAAGGTCTATCTGGAAAGGACGGAGAACTAGCCCGAACTCCCTCACCCGTTGGCCCCGGCCCCCGCGCCCTGTTGAATGATCCGGCGCCTTGGCGCTTCATGCCTTGCAAAATTCTGGAACCGGGGCTATAACATAGAGTCCAAGCCATAGGTTGAACTTAGCGCGATGCCGAAAAAAATTCGTTTTCACAGGCCCCTTTTAATCGGAAGCCGGCTTTCCCGGCCCCTGGCCTGCTGCCTAATGATGGGAGCCGCCGTCGCGGCGGCCGACGGCCCGCCAAAAATTACAGATTTAAGAAGCCCCTCCTTTAAAGAGGCGTGCCCTCCGGGCAATTCGGACGCGGCCATGGGCATTATCGTCCCCGCCTACATCTATCCGGGCATGGGCCGATGGCCGGGATTGGAGAAAGCCGCGCGGCGCGCCTTGAAAGCCGGTCTTATCGCCATCGCCAATCCCTACAACGGCCCGGGGGAGCAAATGGATCCCAACTATACCGAGGCGATCAACTCCCTGCGCTCCGCGGGCGGCCGGGTGATCGGCTACGTGCACACGAGCTATGAGCGGCGGCCGATAGAGGCCGTTAAAAAAGACGTGGAGCTTTGGTACGCGCGCTACCGGGTGGACGGAATTTTCATCGATGAAACGCCCGCCGCCGCCTCGACTTATTACGATGATCTTTTCGAGCACATCCAAAAAACGCACCGGTCCATACGGCGGAGAAAATCCGCAAAAGCGGAGCAAGAGGCCGTCGTGGTCTACAATCCCGGGACCTATGAGCGCGACAACCGCTATCCGGTCGGCGAAAAAGGGAGCGTCTGCATTTTTGAAAATTCCAAGGGCGCGGAAGAGTTCTTAGGCCGTTTGGACGGCGAGGATCACTCCCGCCATTGCCTGCTCGCCTACGCCGTGCCGCATGAGAATGAGGCCAAAGCCGTCGTGGATGCGGCGGCCGGGCGCGGGATCGGCTGGGTCTACGTGACCGACGACGGCGGCCGGGACAGAAATCCGTGGGACTCCCTGCCCGCCTATTTTCAGGCCATGTCCGCCTACGTCGCCGCCTGCAACTCCGTCCGCGCCGGCGGGACAAGCGCGCCATAGCCATTCCGCGCATTGCCATGAGCCAGGCCTTTATCAACGAAGACGACGCCCACGACGCCGGAGACCTGCTGGACCGGCCTCACAGCGCGGAACCCAACTACGTCACCGCGAAAGGTTTGACGCAACTGCGGCAAAAGGCCGATGAGCTTGCCGTCCGGCGCGCCGCTTTGGCGGCCAAGCGCAACGACCCCCTCGGTTCCCGGCAATTTCAACAGGCGGAGCGGGACCTGCTCTACTTTCAAAACCGCCTGGAGAGCGCCATCCTCGTGGACCCCGCCACGCAGCCCGCCGATGCCGTCCATTTCGGCGCGTCGGTCGAGGCCAGGGACGGCGAAGGCGCCTTGCTCGCCTTTTCCATCGTGGGTTTGGATGAGGCCGACGCGGCGGAAGGCAAGGTCGGCTGGACCTCGCCCATCGCGAGCGCTCTCATGGGCGCGCGCGTGGGAGACAAGGTCGTGTGGAAGCGCGAAGCGGGCGACGCGGTTCTCGAAATCCTTTCCATCCGCTACCCGCGGGATTGACCGCGTGAAAAAATTTATTGAAATCTCCGTCGCTTTTTTGAGCGTGGTCGGGATTGTGGCCGTCGTGGTCCACCTTTTCCAGGTCGCTCCGCCGCAGGGCATGGCGCTGCCGCCCGGCTCGGAGTGGTTTGCGGAACAGCTTCCGCGCTACAAGGAGCATCCGATCCTTGAGCATGTCCACATCCTCTTGGGCGGATTTTTTATCCTCGCGGCTTTAATCCAGTTCCAGCCCGCCGTGAGGGCCCGTTATATTGGAGTCCACCGCATCCTGGGCCGCTTGTTCGTCATCTCCGGCCTTGTGATGGGCGCCTCCGGCTTTATGCTGGGAATGCTCATCCCTTTTGGGGGTTCCCCCGAGAGAATCGTGGTCGCGGCCGGGGCGGGGCTCTTTCTCTACTCTCTACTGAGGGCATTTTATCACGTGCGCCATAAACAGATTCAACGGCATCGCGAATGGATGATGCGCTGCTTTTCTCTGGGACTTGGAGTGGCGGGAAACCGCGTCCTGGACGGACTGCTTTATCCTCTCCAACTGATCCCGGATAGAGACCTTTTTTGGATCACTTTGCTCTTGGCGTGGGTAATCTGCTTGTCGGCGACCGAAGTTTGGATCCGAAAAACCCGGCCCCAATTCAGACCGGGTTCCTAGGAGAAAAAATGGGTCTGGAGCGGCTTTTTACCGTTTGCGTCGTGGGCATTGTTCCGGCATGGCTCTTATTGATTTTCGCTCCCAATTGGAAATGGACCCAAAAAATCAACGGCGGCTATATCCCGTCAATCCTTCTGGCCGTCGTTCACGCCTTCTTAGTCTTGGTCTTCTGGAGGGATTCCGCCGGAGATTTTTCAAGCTTGGCGGGGGTGTCCAGGACTTTTCAAACGCCCGGAATCTTGTTGGCGGGATGGGTGCACTATCTGGCCTTTGATCTCATGGTCGGGACTTGGGAACTCCAGGATTCCCACAAGCATGCGATCCCGCATGCCTTTTTGATCCCCTGTCTTGTCCTGACTTTTCTTTTGGGCCCCATGGGATTTCTGGCCTACGTCATCCTGCGAACGGTTTGGGTTTTCGCCGTCCGCCCCGACAAGGCGGATGAAAGAAGTATTGTAAAATAGGCGAATTAAGCATCGGCGGCATGGTCCGCCGACCTTAATGGGGTACAGCCTTCCTGGTCCCGACAGGGACCGAAGGCGCCGAAGGGGGCAATCGCTGTATCGTGAGCGCGATTGCGGGTTTTCACCGCCTCCGGTGGAGGAAAAGCGCCAAGGTGGCGCGTCAGGTGAAAACCCGGGGTCTGAATGAGCGCATACCTTTAGGTCGTGCGCGAATGAGGACAAGCCCCTTGGGGAGCGCCCCCGCGGCTATCCAATGAAGCGGGGGTCTTCAGACCCGAGCGCGCAAGCGCGAGGGCGCGACAGAGGGGCCGTTAGCTCAGCGGTAGAGCGCCTGCTTTACACGCAGGATGCCGGGGGTTCGAATCCCTCACGGCCCACCCCATTACCCGCCCAAGTCAAAATCAGGACACAAAAAAACCCTCCTTCGTCAGGAGGGTTTTTTTGAAGCGTGGCGTGAAGCGAGCTTAGTTGCTGGCGAGGATGGTTTCGGCCACTGCATCCTTTTTGAAGAAATCCCCAAGTTGCTGGAAGGTGATCACCGGATGCGTCTCCACATGGCAGTGGTCGATAATCACGGAGCCGAGCAGTTGGAACACTTCCTCGTTGGACTGCACGTCCAAAAGCAGGAAGCCGCCGCGGGCGTCGGCGAAGATGTTGCCGATTTTCAGCTTCTTCGACAACTCGATATTGCGAAGCTGCGTGCCCATCAGTTGGCGCAGCTCCAGAATCTGCTGCCGGTCGGTGATGGTGTTGAAGACCTCAAACTTAACGAATACCTGCATGGTTGTTCCTCCTCGTGACTATTTAACCGCCTGGCTGGCGGATAAAAAAAGGCTAACATAAAATGAACCGCGATGAAAAGGACGCCGGACAAGTTTTTTACCGCCGCCCAAAAACATGCGCCGCGCCATGTTCTTTACGGCCGCAATTCGCTATCCTATAGTCAATCCGCTCCGGCGAATCGCCGCAGAAAAAAAGCGTTTAATGCCCGGCAGGGAACAAGGGGGGCCGCAAATGAACAGCGTCATGGAATTTATGCGCCAGGATCACGCCAGGCTTGACGGCATCTTCGCGGAGTTTGGCGGCGTCGACGTTCAAAGCGAGAAGGCCAGGGAGTTGTTTTCGGCGTATAGAAACGGCCTCGAAAGACACATCGCCTGGGAAGAGGAAATACTTTTCCCGGTTTTTGAGGAAAAAACCGGGAATCGGGAATCGGGCCCCACCGCCGTGATGCGCATGGAGCACCGGGAAATCAAGGTGCTCTTGGAGAGATTGTATCTCCGGGTGGAAAACGGCGACATCGAAATAAAACCCATCCAGGAAAGGCTTGGGGATGTTTTAGCGGAGCACAACCAAAAAGAGGAAAGCGTCCTCTACCCCTGGTTCGACCAATCTCTAAGCGAAACCGAAAAGCAAGCGCTCCTGGACAAGATCAAATCTTCCTCCGCCGCTCCCTAAAACGCCCCCCACCCAGCCGCCGCCCTTTGCTAGATTGCCCAAGGCGCAATTTGGTATCCTATCGCCGTCCGCAAAGCTTTGCCGGATTAGATGCCTTGCCTGCGCAATTGCGTCAGCGCGGACGACAAGATTTCGCGGGGTTGTGGTGCAGCCCGGGCCAACCCGCCGCCCCATCAAGGCGAAGGGCGCGGGGCGCGTGGCGCAAGGCAAAGGTCCCGCGGACCTTTGGACACTGGCGCCAAGCTACGCGCGCCGGCGAGCTCGCACTGATCGCAGAGTTCTCAGTACCTGAAGCGCCGGAGGCGCCGCGCCGTGAGCCGGCCGGTTTCAGCGCGAAACCATAAGCCGTATAAGGTGCGCTGAAAAAATCCCTTCTTCACGGGATTTGAACCCCAAGAGCGCAGGATCAGATTTAGCGGGGCTGTGGTGTAGCCTGGTCCAACACGTCGCCCTGTCAAGGCGAAGACCGCGGGTTCAAAT
>JACQRQ010000180.1 GCA_016206405.1 Elusimicrobiota bacterium
AGGTCCACTCCGGAAAACGTTTTGCCGACGGAATCGGCGATGTGGTCAAAAATGTCGAGCACCGGCTTGGGCTCCGCGCCGGCCAAGCGGGCGAGCCAGGCGCCCGCGTAAAACGGCGCCTTGAGGGCCGTCTTCGCCACGACCCACAACGGCACAAAAATATTGAGAGGATTCTTGGAGGGCTTGTCTTTCACGCTGGAATCGTAATAGCGCGGGTCGCGGACGTAAATCATGAAGATGGGCGCCGCGACTAGCAGCATCCCCGCGTAACCGGCGTACGCCATCGCGTAGCCGGCGACCTCGTCCATGCCCAACGCTTTGGCCGCCAAGACGAGGCGGCTGACGATGTAGCTGGCGGCGAAAGGAATCGCCAAACCGCTGATGGCGCCCACTTTGGTGGAAAAGGCGGCGCCCGCCCGGACCACATTTTCATCCCGGCCCAATATGCTGTCGCGGCTGGCGGCGTCGGAGTTGGTCATCAAACTCTGGAACATGGGATTGAAGGCCACGATCGCCATCAGGACGCCGATCGCGAGGTGTCCGGAAAAATAGAACAGGGGAATCGAGCCCATGATTAAAGCCCGCACCAGCGAGGTCCCGCTGAACATCGTCGGGTAGTCGGTGCGGTCGATGGTCGGGCCGATGGGAAGGAAACTGGCCAGGCTGTAGGCGCCGAAATGGACGTTGCGAATGACGCCCATCATCATTTTATTGCCCGTCAAACCGTACACCAGGTACGGCTGGGCCGCGACGTGCATGTAGATTCCGAGCATGATCAAAATATGATGCCCCAACTCCAAGCCCAGAATCGAGGCGGGGATTTTGATTTTCCCCGGGACGAAAGGAAATTTCGCGTCGAGCGCTTTGTCGTGCTTTGGCTCTAAAACCTCTTGAACGGAATACAGCAATTTGTAGTCGAATTCCTGCGTCCAGGCGGCCTCCGGCCCCTCCGCGAGCTTGCTTTCCAGGGATTCCCGGACCTCTTTGCCGTACGTTTCCTGCAGCGAGGCTTTAAGCCCCTCCAAAAACCGCCCATAGCGCGCCTGCATGTGGCGGCGCAAAAACGGATTGAGCCTCTCCCAGAAAGAGGGGGCCGGCATCCACACCTGCTTGCCCGGGCGCCAGGCCGCCCCGGTCAGATAGCCTTGCGTGTAGTCCGCGTCCGAAATATTCGCGCGCAGCGCGGACGTCTCATGCGGCGCGTCTTTCAGATAGGCTTCCAGCAACAATTGAATGCGCCGGTTATGATTTTTCTCCACATTGCGCAGCAAGGACTTCTTTAAAGCTCCGGTTTGTCCGGCAACCGCCACGATGTCGCCGCGCGACTTTTCCACCTCGCTTAAAAACGCTCTTGCCTTTGCCTCATCCTTGCGCAGCTCCGCGATGCGATAAGCCATGCCGTTTAAAAACTCCAGCCGCGGATCGGCGAACCATCCCCGGCCGGAGGGGATTTCAAGGACGTCTCCCGCGCGCCACACGGACGCGGCCAAATAGCCGGCTTTGAAGCCGGACATGTGCAAATCGTAAACGAGCCCCTCCGCGGGCTGGGCGTCTTTGGGTTTGGCCAAGCGCGCCTTGATCTTCGCGAAACGGCCGTTAAAATACCCCAAAAATTGACCGGCATAAGCGCCGACTTCTCCATACCCGCGGCGATGGATTTTCTCATGGGCTTGGACCACGTCCCGGACCCAATTCCACGCGATCATCTTGAGCGCCGGCGAAGCCCGGTTGGGCGAGGCCACCGGCTGGAATAAAATCTCCTTGAGGGACGCCCCGGAGCCCTGCCTCTTCCCGCTCAAAGCTATCGCCTTGCCGATCTGGACCGCCGCCGCCGCATAAGCCGAGAAGCCGAAGACCCCCGCTGCCGCGCTCAACAATTCCGCCGCCGAGAAAAAGACGGGAGACAGGAGCGTCGCCGTCTGGCCCGCGTCGCCGATTAAAGAAGCCAAGCTGAGGCCGACGGCGCCGGCGACAAAGCCGGAGGCCAATTGGCCGAAAGCGCTGGTGTTTAAAGCCTGGTGGGGAACGGCCGGGCGAAGGCCGGCGGCCGGAAGGGGCGAATGGCCCCCCATGGGGACAAATTTGACTCTCTCGCCGCCTTGGGCGAAAGGCGCGGCCTCCACTGCGCCGGTCTCAACGGCCCCAGGCGCGTCCGGGCCGCCGCTCTTTGGCGATAGGCTGAAAACCTCCACGGTGATTTGGTCCAGCTTATGCTTCGAGGAGGATAAAGGGACGCCGGCGGAACCCAGGCTGAGGTCCCGCATGAAGCCGGCGATGCGGCGGCTGTAGCCTGTGATCAAATTCTGCGTCTGAGGCGACCGGACTTGCGCGGAAACTTTCGAAGATAACCCAATCCGCGGCGAGGCATGGACGACGGGGTCCATCCCCTCGACCCGAAGCGGCGGCTTTTGGTCCCGCCCTGCGAGCCGGCCTGCGGAAACCGGGCGGGCGCTGCGGGAAATATTGAAGCGTCCGGCGGCGCGTCCCCGTGACTTGCCGGCGGCCGCCAGCGCCTGATAGCACGGGAGTCCCGGCGCCGTTATCAGAAGCGCGGCGGCCGCCAGAACGGATACGACTTTTCGCGTATGGCGTAGAGCGGCAAAAGGCAGAGTGATAAAGTGATAAAGCGGTAGAGTGATAGAGTGAACGAAGGGTAGAGTGAACAAATGGGCGAGCGGGCTTGAAATCGGCATCATATTGGGATTGCTCAGCTTCATCACTATAAGTCTAGGCTTCCCCGGAGCGCGATGCCAGGTGCGAAAGGCCCAGGGAGCAGGGGGAAATGGTCCTATCCCCATATAGGTCCAAGGGCCCAGGAACGCGATTTCAAACGCCGCCTGGCGCGGTCTTGATGGCGGGACATGAATTTTGTTAAATGAATCACTATGTGCCGAATGGTCGCGCAGTTCTCCGTTACCCCGCAAAAAGCGGACAAAGTCCTGGCAAAGTCTCCTTTTTCGCTCTTAAGGCAGGCCGATTTCAACCCGCGCAAATTGCAGCAGGACGGCTGGGGGGTCGGGTATTACCGGACGGGCAACGGGACCGCCTCCGGCCTGCGAGTCGTCAAAAGCCCGAAAGCGGTTTACAAAGAAAAAAGCCGCTACCAGCGGCTGGCCGACAAGGTTCAATCGCGCATCATCATGGCGCATCTTCGCGCCGCGAGCAACCCCTTGAAGCTTCCAAAGAGCGAGCTCATCGGCGCCTATCATACGCAGCCTTTCCACGCGCGCAACATCCTTTTTACGCACAACGGCACCCTTCTCTCGCCCGTGGAGGTCAGAAAAAGCCTTGGAAAGTACTCCAAAAATTTAAAGGGCAAAAACGACAGCGAAATCCTATTTTGGAGTTTGTACAAGCATTACCGGAAAAGCGGAGATATTCTCGAGGCCTTCAAAGCCTGCGAGAAGGAGCTCACCGCCATCAACCCCGCAAAATCGTACCGGGGTCTCAACGTTTTATGGTCGGACGGCCGCAAACTCTTCGCGTTCTCGAATTACCCATCCAAATCCCCGGCCCTGTTCAACCCCCGCCAAAGATGGGGGGAATTGACCTACGCCGTTTCGCCCACGCAATTGATCGTCGGCTCTGAAAAGACGGCGCCGGGCAGGAACTGGAAAATTTTGAAGTCCTCCCGGGCCTTGGAGGCCTGGATCGAGGGCGGAAAAATCCGCACCCGCCTGCATAAACTCTGATGATGAGGCCCACGCCGCTTGATCACTCGACCACTGGATCACTCTCCCCTTTGCCACTTTATCACTCTACCACTCTACCACTTTACCACTCTCCCCTTTGCCACTCTATCACTCTGCCCTTCGCCACTCTATCACTTTCCACTTTTCGGTTGAATTAAGGAGAGCCTATGGAACTTGGGGTCAAAGAAATCAACAAAAAAGTTCAGGATGAGAGCGTCTTCGTGCAGGACATCAAGCAGGAAATCGCCAAGGTGATCGTGGGGCAAGACGAGCTCGTGGACCGGCTTTTGATCGGGCTTTTGACCAACAGCCACCTGCTTTTGGAAGGGGTGCCGGGGCTCGCCAAGACCCTGTCGATCAAAACTTTGGCCGCGGCCATCGACGCCGACTATAAGCGCATCCAATTCACCCCGGATCTCCTTCCCGCCGACCTGACCGGCACCCAAATTTACAATCCCAAGGAATCCACTTTTACCGTCCGCAAAGGACCGATTTTCGCCAACCTCATCCTGGGCGACGAGATCAACCGGGCCCCGGCCAAGGTTCAGAGCGCTTTGCTGGAGGCGATGCAGGAG
>JACQRQ010000181.1 GCA_016206405.1 Elusimicrobiota bacterium
AGATACTGGATTATTCCAAGTACAAGTATGACAAGCGCAAGAAGGAGCGGGTCGCCAAGAAGAATCAAAAAAGCGGTCTATTGAAGGAGATCCGGGTCTCTCCCAGAATCGCGGCGCACGACTTGGAAGTCAAGCTCAACCACGTAAGGGATTTTCTTAAGGAGAACGACAAAGTGAGGATTACCGTCGTGTTTCGCGGCCGCGAGAACCAGTATAAGGACCTGGGCTACGAGCTTTTGGAGAAGGTCAAGGTGATGCTTCAGGACGTGGCGGATATCGAGCGTTCTCCCGCGGGCGAACGCAACACCGTTTTCATGATGTTGAGCGCCAAACATGCCTAAGCTGAAATCCCATTCAGGGGCCAAAAAAAGATTCCGGCGGTCCGCGCGCGGAAAATGGAAGCATAAACAGGCCGGTTTGCGGCATTTGTTGATAGGCATGTCGGCCAAAACGGGGCGCCAACTCAGGCGCGCGAGGGTCGCCGGAAAGGTGCAGGGGCGCATTTTGGACCGCCTTCTGCCTTCCCGCTAAAGCAATCTATGAGAGTCCGCTCGACCGTTTACACCAGGCAAAGAAAGAAAAAGATTTTCCGCCTCGCCAAGGGCTATTACTCCAAGAAGCGCACCTCCTGGAAAATGACCGTCCAGGCGGTGGAAAAATCCCTCAACGCCATGTACGGGGGGCGAAAAAAGCGCAAGGGAGATTTCCGGGGCCTGTGGATCGCCCGCATCAACGCGGCGTGCAGGCAGATGGACGTGCCCTACGGCCGTTTCGTTGAGGGGTTGAAAAAGGCGGGGGTGCCGCTCAACCGCAAAATGCTCGCGGAGATCGCCGTTCGAGATCCTGCTTCATTCCAAAAACTGGTCGGGATTTCCCGCGGCACATGAGCGGGCGCCGACATGCCTGGAGACACGAAAGTCTGGGAAGAGAAGTGGACCGCACTTCAAGAAAGTTGTCTGCCCGCCGTTGAAGCCGCCGCCGATCTTGATTCCTTAGAAAATCTTCGCATCAAATACCTGGGCCGCAAGGGAGTCCTGACGGAGCTTTTGGCCGCCCTCAAGGATTTACCGGTGGCCGACCGCCGGCGCCTGGGCCCATTGGGCAACGATCTCCGCTCCCGTTTGGAGGCCCTGCTCGAAGCTCGCAAGCGCGGCCTTTTTAAGGCGGCCGTCGACCAGGACTTGGCCGGCGTCAAAGCGGATATGTCTTTGCCCGCGACGCCCCACGGGACGGGGACGCTCCATCCCCTCACGCAAACCATGGAGGAACTGACGGCCGTGTTGAACCGTCTGGGATTTCAGACGGAAGAGGGGCCCCTGGTCGAGACGGATTACTATAATTTCGAGGCTCTCAACATTCCTCCGGAGCATCCCGCGCGGGACATGCATGACACCTTCTACGTCGGCAAGGACGGCTTGCTGCTCAGGACGCACACCTCGCCGGTTCAAATCCGCAAGATGCTCAACAGCGCTCCGCCGGTGCGCATCGTCGTCCCCGGAAGGGTTTTCCGGCATGAGGCCGTGGACGCCAGCCATTCCGCGGTTTTTCATCAGATAGAGGGCCTGTACGTGGACCGCGACGTGACCATGGTGGATTTAAAGGGCACTCTCCTGCATTTTGCCAGGGCTATGTTCGGCTCCCGGACACAGGCGCGCTTTAAACCCTCCTATTTCCCTTTCACGGAGCCGTCGGTGGAGGTGGACGTGCAGTGTCTGCTCTGCGGCGGCGGCGGCTGCGGCGTGTGCAAACAGTCGGGCTGGCTGGAAATGCTGGGAGCGGGCATGGTCCATCCCAACGTTTTCCGGGCGGTGGGATACGACCCCTCCGCGTGGAAGGGCTTTGCCTTCGGCATCGGAGTGGACCGCGTCGCGATGCTCCGCTATGAAATAACGGATATCCGCTTGCTGTACCAGAACGATTTGAGGTTTTTGACCCAGTTTTAGATGAAAATTTCCCATGCGTGGCTCCAAGAATTCGTCAACTCGGGATTGAGCCCCGAGGCGCTCCAGGAGAAGCTGCTTTTGCTGGGATTTGAGGTCGCCGCCGTCCAGCGCGTCGGCCCCGGATTCGCGAACGTGGTTTGCGCGCAAATTCTGGATATCCGCAAGCACCCGAACGCCGACCGCCTGTCTCTGTGCCGGGTGTCGGATGGAGCGGGCGAATTTTCGGTCGTTTGCGGCGCGACGAACATCCAAGTCGGACAAAAGGTGCCTTTGGCCCGCATCGGGGCCAAACTCCCCAACGGCCGGTTGATACAGGATACCCGCATCCGCGGGGAGACGTCGCAAGGGATGTTGTGCTCGGCAGAGGAGTTGGGCCTTGCCGAGGCGGACGTCAACGGGATTCATCTTCTGGACGGGACGGTATCCCTGGGCCGGGACGTCGCCGAGCTTATGAATTTATCCGACACCGTCCTGGACGTGGAAATCACCCCCAATCGTCCCGATTGTCTCTCGCATTACGGCTTGGCCCGAGAGTTGGCGGCGTATTTGGGGCTTTCTTTGCGCTCTCCTTTGGAGGGTCTTGAGCTTGCCGAGGAGGGAGAGATCTCCGTGCCCGTCAAAATCCTCGCTCCCGAGGCGTGCCCGCGCTACGTCGGCCGCAGCCTGAGCGCGGTGCGCGTCGGGCCGTCTCCGGGATGGCTGGCGCGGCGCTTGAGCGCCTGCGGATTTCGTCCGATCAACAACGTCGCGGACGTCACCAATTACGTCCTCATTGAGTTAGGGCATCCCCTGCACGCATTTGACCAGGATCTTCTTCGGGGGCCTGAAATCCGCGTTCGCTGGGCGTCGGAGGGGGAGAGACTGCTCGGCTTGGACGGAAAGACTCATCTGCTCGACGGCCAGACTTTGGTCATCGCCGATGCGGGAGGGCCCGTGGCTTTGGCCGGCATTCTGGGCGGCTCGGCCAGCTCCGTCACGGACAAGACGCGCAACGTTTTTCTGGAGAGCGCCTTTTTTCAGCCGGCCTGCATCCGCAAGGCGGCGCGGCGCTTGGGCATTAAGACGGAGTCCTCGTACCGGTTTGAAAGAGGCTCGGACATCGCTATGGCCGAGCTGGCCGGCCGGCGCGCCGCCGATCTTATCTGCCGCTTGACGCAGCCGCCGGCGCGCGCAGGCCGCGCGCGCGATGAGTACGTCAAGAAAGATCCGCCGGTGGTCATTGAAGCGGGCGAAAAAGACATCAACGGATTGCTGGGCACCGGTTTCAGCCCGGAGCGCATCGAAGGCCGGCTAAAGGCCATTTGTCCGCGCCTGGAGAAGACTCCCGGCGGGTGGCGCCTGCCCGTCGAGACGCACCGCCTCGACCTCACCTCGGCGGCCGACCTGGCCGAAGAGGTCGCGCGGTTCGAAGGCTACCAATCGGTCGGCAGCGAACCGCGCCCGGCGTCGGTGCCTCCCGTGACCGAAGGGGAAGGCCGCTATGCAGCGCTCTCGCGCCTGCGCAGGCACTTCGCTTCCCTTGGATTTTCCGAGGCCTATAACTACGATTTCGTTTCAAAAAAGGACCTGTCCGATTGCGGCTACCCGGATAGCGAAATCGAGTCCTCGCTGGTGAAGCTTCTAAATCCCCTTTCCTCCGACTGGGCCTATTTGCGGCCGACGCTTTATATCGGCCTGCTCAAAAACCTGGTTTACAACCTGGACCATGGCTGCGCGGACGTCCGCCTGTTTGAAGTCGGGCACTGCTACGAGAAAGGCCCGGAAGGGAGCCGGCCCGTGATCGAGAGGAGATTTTTGGCGGCGGTCTTGTGCGGCGGCTATCCCTCCCAATTTCATTGGCAGAAAGCCAAAGCCCGGCCCGTGGACGTTTATGATTTGAAGGGATTTGTGTCGTCGATTTTGCCCTTCGATTTCGAGGCGGGCGCGCACGCTCGCGGCTTTTTGCATCCCAAGATATCCTGCCGGGCTCTGTGGAAGGGGAGCGCCGTTGGAGAGTTGGGACAAATGCATCCGGCGGCCGCCCAGTCCTGGGGGATTAAAATGGCCGTTCCCAGAGGTCGCGGCACTGGCGGCGCCGGAGGCGCTGATCCGGCCGTTCCCAGAGGTCGCGGCATCCTTCGCGGAGCTTCGGATACCGGCCGGGGAGCCGGAGACTCCCAGCGTGCCGGCGCCGCCGATCTCAAGACGATTTGGTTTTTTCAGATAGTCCTCGATGAGCTGCTCGGCGAATTTTCGGCCCGCAGAAAAATGGCTCCCGTTGACGCGCTGCCCGCCTCCAGCCGCGACTTATCCCTCCTGGTGGACGAGGCGCTGGCGTGGCGGTCCTTATTGGAGGAAATCGAAAGCGTGATCAGAGACCCGGCGGAGCCGCTGGTGGAGGCTCATTTGGTGGACGTTTATTCCGGAGAAAAGCTGCCCCCGCAGAAAAAGGGTTGGACGCTGCGCCTGGTCTTTTCCCGGCAGGACCGGACCATCAAGGACGAGGAAGTGGACGAATCGGTCGTCAAAATTTTGGCCAAAATGTCGGAGAGGTTTGGAATCAGGTTAAGGGAGTGACGCAAGTGACCCATCGGCTGCAGGTTTTGGAGCAATTGGTGCGCGACGCGGTCCGGCGCATTGAAGGGCTTGAGTCCGACAATCAACGGCTGCTGGCGGAAAACAAAATTCTGCAGGAGGACCTGGAGAAGACCAAGAAACTCGGCCACGCCGCAAAGCCGGCCGTCCTGTTTCAGCAGAAAATCATCCGGCGCCTGGAGAGGCTGCACCAACGTCTAGGCAGACTATGAATGAGAAAGTCACCATCGACATACGCGGAAGGCAGCTAACCATCAACGCGGAAGGCCTCACGCCGCTGGAGGTCAACGCCCTGGCCGATTACGTCAGCGAGCGGATACAGCAGGTGCAGCATGCCCATCCGGCGACGGCCGACACCTCCAAGCTGGCGCTTTTGGCGGCTCTCGATTTAGCCGACGAGTTGTTTCGCCTGCGCAAGCAATTCGACAGCGAAAGGGAGCTTTCCGAGCAGAAGGTCGACGACATGATCGCAAGCCTTCGATCGGCGACCGACGCGTCCAAAGGCCAAGTGAAAAAGTAGTGCCTCAAGAAGATCTTTTTTCTTTTAGTCCCGCCCCATCCGGAAAGCCCGGCGTCCAGGACGCCCCCCTGGCGTTGAGAATGTCGCCGCAGCGTCTGGAGGATTTCGCCGGCCAGGAGCATATTTTGGGGGAGGGCAAGCTGCTGCGCAGAGTCATCGAAGCGGATCGCCTGACCTCCGTCATCTTTTTCGGTCCTCCCGGCTCCGGCAAGAGCGGCTTGGCGCGGCTGATCGCGGCAAAAACCCGCTCCGCCGTCGAGGAGCTCAACGCGGTGACCATCGGCGTTCCGGAAGTCAAAAAAGTTTTGGAGAGGGCCGCCTGGCGCCGCAAGTCCCAGAATCAGAAAACGCTCATCATTTTGGACGAGATCCACCATTTCAACCGCACTCAGCAAGACGCTTTGCTGCCCTCCGTTGAGCGGGGCGAAATCACTTTGATCGGCCTGACGACCGAAAACCCAAATGTCTACATCAATTCCGCGCTGTTGTCGCGTTTTACGGCGTTTGAGTTCAATCCTTTGGAAGCGGAACACTTGGAGAAAATCATCCGCAGGGCGATAAAGTTGGTGAACGCGGACCTGGCTCCCGAGGCGCTGGCGCACTGGATCGAGATGTCCGGCGGCGACGCGCGCCGAATCCTCAACGCCCTGGAGATCTCGGTTTTGACCACGCCTGAGGACGCTTCCGGAAAAAGAGCGATCACTCTGGAAACGGCGGAGGATTCCATCCAAAAAAGGGCGCTGCGCTACGATCGCCGCGGCGACGAGCATTACGATCACGCCTCGGCCTTCATCAAGTCCATGCGCGGCTCCGATCCCGACGCGGCGCTTTATTGGGCGGCCAAAATGCTGGCGGCCGGCGAGGACCCGCGTTTCGTCGCCCGGCGCCTGATCATCTGCGCCTCGGAGGACGTCGGCAACGCCGACCCCCAAGCCTTGCTGGTGGCCGCCGCGGCGCTGGAGGCGGCGCAGTTCGTCGGGATGCCGGAGGCAAAACTTGTTTTGGCCCAGGCGATCCTTTACGTCGCCTGCGCTCCCAAATCCAATGCCGCCGCCGCGGCCGCCGCGTCCGCATTCGCCGAGGTGGAGTCGGGCCCGCGCCGGGAAGTGCCGGCGCATCTTAGGGATTCCCATCTGGACTCGAAGTCGAGAGGCCACGGCGCGGGCTACCGGTATCCCCACGATTTTCCAGGCCATTTCGTGGTCCAGGAGTATATGCCGTCGCCGGCGGTGTTCTACCGGCCGTCCGATCAAGGCTTTGAGAAGGAGCTTCAACGGCGGTTGGAAAAGTGGAGGCCGCAAAAAACGCCATGACCTCCGGATTTCCGGAAGAGATGAACTTTGAGGCTCGGCCGCCGGCTTCGGTCCGCGCGGCGCCGGCGAAGGTGTTCACCGTGACCGAGCTCAATAATTGCATCAAGAACTTATTGGAAGAAGCATTTCCGGAGGTGTGGGTGGAAGGCGAGCTCTCCAATTTGAAAACCTATCCCTCCGGGCACGTCTATTTTACTCTCAAGGACTGCGAGTCTCAGATCGCGGCGGTGATGTTCCGGGGACATGCCCAGCATCTGAAATTCAGCCTCGAGCCGGGGCTTCTGGTGCTGGCGCGCGCCAGGCCCAGCGCTTACGTCAAGAGAGGGGGTTTGCAAGTCATCATCACGGCGCTTGAGCCCAAACGGATGGGGGCGCTGCAGTTGGCCTTCGAGCAGCTTAAGGCGAAGCTGGCGCGCGAGGGGCTTTTTGACGACGGCCGCAAGAAGCCGCTGCCGATGCTGCCCCAGCGCATCGGCGTCGTGACCTCGCTGCAGGGGGCCGCGA
>JACQRQ010000182.1 GCA_016206405.1 Elusimicrobiota bacterium
GGCCTAGCGCGGGCGAGCGGCGAGATCGTTCTCGTTCAAGACGCCGACATGGAATACGACCCCGCTGAGATTCCCCGCTTGCTCGCTCCGTTTGAAGATCCGGAGGTCCAGGCCGTGTATGGGTCCCGCATCTTGAAGGCGGGCAACCCGAAATTAAACCTCCGGTTTTATTGGGGCGGCCGCTTGATTTCCTGGTGGACCAACCGCCTTTACGGCTCCACGCTGACCGATGAGCCGACGGGCTACAAAGCCTTCCGCGCCGGATTGCTGCGGAGCTTGGACTTAAGCGCCGATGGATTTGAGTTCTGCGCCGAGGCGACCGCGAAGATGCTCAGGCGGCGCATTCGCATCGTCGAAGTTCCCATTTCCTACCGCCCCCGTGGCTTTCATGAGGGGAAAAAGGTCCGCGGCTGGGACGGGCTCGCCGCTCTGTGGACGCTCACGAAGCACCGGCTTTTTTAGGTCGTTTGTGGGCCAAGCCGCAAAATAGATAGAATCGTCAAAACCCGCCAATGTTTGATTTATGAAATTTCTAGTTGTTGGAGCTTCCGGGCAAATCGGCCGCTTTTTCATGAAGGCCGTCCGCCCACCCGACGAAGCTACAGGAACCTTCTGCCACGCGCCCCCGGGCGCGCGTGTCTACGGCGCCCGGAAGGCTCCGCCGAAGCTCGACATCACCGATGCCGCGCAGGTCAGGGCCGTCTTTGAGCGGGAACGGCCCAGCCACGTCGCTTTGTGCGCGGCTCTGACGCATGTGGACTTCTGCCAAGAGCATCCCGAGCAGGCCGCCAAGGTCAACGTGGAGGGCGTGCGCAATGTTTTGGAAGCCTGCGCCGCGCACGCTTCAAAGCTTGCGTTTTTTTCAACCGAATATGTCTTTGACGGAATCAACGGCCCATACGGGGAAAACGACGAGCCCCGCCCGCTCAGCGTCTACGGGCAAACCAAACTGGATGCCGAAAGACTTCTCTTGGGCTCCGCCCTGGCGCCTTTGATCATCCGGACCACGGTGGTCTATAGTTTTCTGCCGGGTTCCAAAAATTTTATAATGCAGCTGGCGGACCATCTGCGCCGGGGCCGATGCATGAACGTTGCCAGCGACCAATACTCGCATCCGACCTACGCCCCCAATCTGGCGGCGGTGGCGCTCTCCCTTATCGGCGCGGGAAAAACGGGGATATACCACGTCGTCGGGCCCGATTATATGAACCGCTGCGATTTCGCCTTGAAAGCGGCGGAAATTTTAGGGTTCGACAGAAGTTTCATCCGTCCGATAAGCACCGCGGAATTGGGGCAAAAGGCGCCCCGTCCTCTCCGGGCCGGGCTCAAAACGGACAAGCTCGCGCGAGAATTGGGCCCCGCCTTGACCGGAGTGGAAGCGGCCTTGAGGGAAATTCGCCTGCAGCTTAAAGATCCTAACGCCGCCTGAGCCCCATGCCCACGAAAATCGCCGTCTTCATTCCCACCTACAACGCGGCTTACACGCTGCCCATCGTTTTGGACCGCATTCCCCAGGAAATCAAGGAGAAGGTCAAGCAGATTTTCATTATCGACAACGCCAGCGAAGACAACACCTACCTCATCGGCATCGGCTACCGGGAGCTCAAGGGCCTGGATAATCTTCAAATCTTCCGGAACGAAGCCAACCGCGGATACGGCGGAAGCCAGAAGCGCGCCTACCAATACGCCATAGACCAAAATTTTGACATCGTGGTCATGCTGCACGGCGACGCCCAATACGCGCCCGAAAAAATCCCGTACCTTCTGGAACCGCTGGAGAAGGGCCAGGCCGATATGGTCTTCGGCTCGCGCATCGCGGGTTTGCCGCTTAAAGGCGGCATGCCGCTTTATAAATTTCTGGGCAACAAATTCCTGACCGCCGTGCAAAACCGGGTGCTGGAAATGAACTTGACGGAATTTCATTCCGGCTTCCGCGTCTTCAGCTGCCATGCCCTCAAGAAAGTCCCTTTTCATCTTTGTTCGGACGACTATCACTTTGACACCGACATCCTCATCCAATTCAAGTGCCGGGGCCTGCGCATCATGGAAATGCCCATTCCCACCTATTACGGCAAGGAAAAAAGCCGCGTCAACGTCGTCAGATACGGCCTCAACGTTCTCAAATCCACGGCCGAATACTGGCTCCACAAGCACAATATTTCCCGGGTGAAAAAATTTGAATAAGCGCCACATTTTAGGGGTCTTCATCGCCGCGCTCTTTATTCGCGGGTCCTACAGCGCCATGCACAGCCGGGGCCCCTTGGAGCTTCAGGCCGACGCGCTCGAGTACCACGCCTACGCGGTGAACCTTCTGGAGCAGGGAACCTACGCCAACAACATGGGCGAGCGGGCCACGCGCACGCCCGGCTACCCTCTGTTTCTGGCCGCCATCTACAAGATATTCGGCCCATCGGTGCGAGCCGTCCAGGCCGCCCAGGCCCTGCTGGGCGCGGGGGTCTGCGTGTTTATTCTTTTCATCACCGCCCGCTGGCTCCCGCCGGGTTGGGCGCTGGCCTCCGGAATGTTGGCGGCTTTTTACTACGACCTCTACTCCATCGTTCCGCTGATCTTGAGCGAAGGCCTGGATATTTTCCTGCTGTCGATCTTTTTTTGCGCGTGGCTTCAACGCGGGAAAAAAATATGGTTCAGCGGCGCCGCGGGCTTGGTTCTGGGCCTGGCATGTCTTGTCCGCTCCGAGATCCTTCCCATCGCGCCGCTATTGACCGGGTTTATCTCGATCTCCGGACCCGAAAACGGCGATTCCCCCGGGCTTGCCCCAGCAGAATGGTTCAAGAAGGCGCGGTGGCGATGGGAACGGAGCTTGGCGTTTCTGGCGATGTTTCTGCTTGTTTTATCCCCGTGGGTGCTGCGCAACAAAAAGGTGTTGGGGGCCTGGGTCCCCACTTCCACCCGCGCAGGCTGGCAATTTTACTCAGGCCTATCGGATTCCCGCTACCGCAGGTTTGAGCCGCCCAGGCAACTGCGCGTGGAAGGCCTGGGGGAGTTGGAACTCGATAAGACTTACATGCAGGCGGGCGTCGAGGTTTACCAAAAGGTCCCCGTAAAGCTCCTCTTTAAATCTTGGACCTACAACATCGCCGTTTTGTTCTATCCCTTTTTGCCGGAGTATGATTTTTCGATGGTTTTCCTGATGCCGTTTTTAGCATGGGGCGCTTGGGCTTGGCGGAAAAACCCTGAGACGTGGATTTTCACCGCTTTCCTTCTGTATTTGGTCGCGCTTTTCAGCGTTATGGGAGCCGCCAATGCCCGCTACCGCCAGCTCTTCGCGCCGGCGCTCATTCCCCTCGCCTGCCTCGGGCTCTACGACCTCGCACGACGCTGGCGGCCAACCCCCTTCAAGGCCGCCGTGGGAGGCTGGGCGACGGCCAATGGTTTGGTCTTTATGTTCTCCAATGAACTGCGCCAAGGCATCCTGTTTCTCAAAGATAGAATCTATGGATATTAGGGCATGAAAACAATCGCCGTCTTGCCGGCCTACAACGCCGAAAAAACGCTTGAAAAAACGGTCCGGGACATTCCTCCCGGCGTGGTGGACGAAGTCATATTGGTGGACGACGCCTCACAAGACCGCACCGTTGAAATATCGCGGCGCTTGGGGCTGATCACCCTCCGGCACGAAACCAACCGGGGTTACGGGGCCAACCAAAAAACCTGCTACCGCCAAGCTCTCGACCGCGGGGCCGATATCGTGGTCATGATTCATCCGGATTATCAGTATGACGCGCGCCTAACGCCCTATCTGGTCGGGCTCATTCAAAACGACATCTGCGACTTCGTGCTGGGCAACCGTATCCGCACCCGCAGCGAGGCGCTGCGCGGCGGAATGCCGCCGTACAAATACTTCGCCAACCGGGGATTGACCGTGCTGGAAAATTTCTGGACGGGCCAAAATCTCGGGGAATGGCACTCGGGCCTGCGGGTCTATTCCCGCAAGGTCCTGGAAACGGTTCCATGGCGCAAGAATTCAGACGATTTCGTTTTCGACCAACAGATGCTCATACAAGCCGCCTACTTTGATTTTCGCATCGGGGATATCCCGGCCTCGGCCAGGTATTTCGCGGAGGCTTCTTCCATCGGCTTCAAGAGAAGCGTGGTCTACGGCCTTTCCACGCTGGGAGTGCTGTGGCGCTATCAACTTCACCGGATGGGCGTTTTCAATTACCCCATCCTCATTGCGGACCCTGAAAAATCACCATGACGACGCTGATCTACCATTGGCAGATTTATTTGGCCTGCATCCTCATCGCCATGGTCATCTCGCTGGTTTGCACGCCGCTGGTGCGCTTCGTCGCCACCCATTTGAAAGTGCTCGATACCCCCTCCAGCGACATCAAGACTCACAAGCACGCGACCCCGTCTTGGGGAGGCGTCGCCGTTTTCGCCGCCTTCGCTTCCAGCCTTCTGATCATCCGCTTTTGGACTCACTTTCCCACGGGCACCTTGAACAGCTTGAGAGCCATCCTCCTGGGAGGGACCATCGTGCTTGTTTTGGGCATCATCGACGATTTAAAAAAACCCAACGGCCTGACCATCCGCTCAAAATTCCTGTTTCAAACCCTCGCCGCGCTGCTTTTGATTTACTACGACATCCGCATCCAATTCGTTCAACCGGTCTACCTAGCCTACTTTTTGACGACCCTTTGGGTCGTCGGACTGACCAACGCCCTCAACATTATCGACATTATGGACGGGCTGTGCGCCTCCCAAGCGATCGTCTGCGGCCTGGCCTTCCTCATCATCGCCATTCCTTCGGAGCTCATCTATGTCAACTTCGCGGCGGCGGCGTTGGTCGGCGCCGCGCTGGGTTTTTTGCCCTACAACATGGGTCCGCAGCAGCATAAGATATTCCTGGGCGACTCCGGCAGCATGCTCATCGGCTTCGTGCTCTCGGCCCTCTCGCTGGGGACCTCCTATTCCCACTTCAACGACCTGGCGGTGTTTGCGCCCATTTTTATCTTAAGCATCCCGTTATACGACACTTTTTTTGTCATGACCATACGCCTTCTAAACAACAAATCCCCCTTCATGGGCAGCAAAGACCACTTCGCCTTGCGCCTGGAGGCGCTGGGCCTGGAGCGCCGGCACATCGTCTTCACCGCGGCCGCGGTGAGCGCCCTCTTGTCGGCGTTGGCGGCGCTGCTGCCCTACGTCAATCTCGTCTGGTCCGTCTGGATTTACATCATCATCGGCGGGGAATTTCTGCTCTTCAGCCTGGCCCTGGCCAAGATAAAGATGCATTGAGAAAAAGTGAATGAATACGAGGTTAGAGTGGTAAAGTGGTAGAGTGATAGAGTGGCAGAATCCAGCACGGCGTAATGGAACATCTCTTTAACGACAAGACACCAACAGTGACGTGGTGCGGCCTATGCCTCCACCACTTCACCACTTCACCACTTCACCACTCTACCACTCTATCACTCTACCTACCACTTTACCGCTTAAGCAC
>JACQRQ010000192.1 GCA_016206405.1 Elusimicrobiota bacterium
GTTACGAGCACTGCTCAACGGAGACCCGCAAGATCGTAAAAAAGGAAAAAAGAGAGATTTATTTTTTGGACCAACGCGGAAAGCAGATACAGCAGCAATTCGGGCGGGAAAAATCGGAGCGTTGCCGGACTTGCTCGTTGGAAAGCATTTGCGCTGGAATTGCGTCGATGGACATATATTATTCATCCGCGGAACTCTCGCCGGCTTTCATACCCAAGGAGAGAATTCTTAATAAAATTCAGAAATCGCCGGATTAACGCCCTAAAGGCGAGTTCGCCGAAACCAAGGGAGACGTTCGTGCGCTGCCACCACGCATGTCTACTGCGCGCGCGCCGGGTATTCCGAAGACGGGCAACCTAGATCCCGTTGGAGCCGGGCGAGGTAGCCCTCACTCAGCGTGCGGCGTCCAAAGCCGGCCGATGATATTTGATCTAAGAAGAACACGGAGCCGTAGAAGAATCTCTCCGGAAGGCCCAACGGCAGAAAATCGACGCCATACGAATCCATCCGCACTTTCCCAAATTCGTCAAGCAGCCTGAGTTCCAGCGCGTACCGGTCCCGAAAATCCTCCCCGAATAGGCTCCGAAAGTGCGGGAAGTCGATGCGAGAGCGCTTGATCAGCCGGTCGCGAACGTAGCGCGCCATCTCAAGGCCCCGGCTGAGGGGGTGGGTTCGGTAGATAGGCCGGTCGGGATGATAGGCGCGCGGCAGCCTCTCGTACCACGCCCGCGCGAACACGTGGGACCACGCATACTGTCCGAGACCTAGGACGTTGGTGGTCGCCTCCTCGGGCGCCAAGGCCTTCCGTTCCCGCAACTCCAGGGCGTCCAAGGCATAGAGGGTCCAGATGCCGTGCCGAGGGGAGGCTTCGCCGGCGTCGTAGCCGAACGCGGGAGCCAGCGTCCTTAGTTCAGCGACAGTCTCGGGGAGCACCGATTCGCAGTGCCGCCGGTATTCGTCCGGGGACACACCCTCGGATTTCATATAGGCCGCCGTGAGGTTGAGTTGGTTCACGGAGATGGTAGTCGGCCGCAGCGCGGCCACTCGTCGAAAGCTCTCCATGAATTGGCGGGGCCCATCGCCCAGAAGCCCCAGCACCAGTTCAAGGCTGACATTATCGAAACCCGCTTCCCGGGCCCGCCGTACGGCGTCGCGCACCGAGGCCTCGTCCTGGTCGTCGCGTTGGATGCGAGCCAACAGAGCCGCGTCCATAGTCTGCACGCCGAAACTGACGCGGTTGAAGCCGGCGCGCCGAACCACGAGGAGCTTCTCCAGGGTCGTGCTGGCGGGGTGAAACTCGATGGAGCAGCGCGCCCCGGGGTCTATTTGGAAGCTGGACCGGACCGATGCAAATAGGTCGCGAAGTTGACGAGCCGAGCAGACGCTCGGGGTGCCCCCGCCCACGCAAAAATCATCGAAGCGCACGGTGTCGAAGGTCGGAGCGAAGAAGAGCGCCTCCGCCTCGAGTTCTCGAAGATAACTTTCGACTCCATCGGGAGCTGCCGTCAGCCGCACTGGAAACTTACAGAACAGGCACTTCTGCCGACAGTATGGGATGTTGATGTAGAGTTGAAAGGGACGTTCGCGGGAGGTCGGTTCCGCGAGCATCGCCTTCCAGAGCGAAAGAATCTCCCCAGCCCGCCGTGCCCGGGGTGGCCGAGCCTTGTTAAGCAATACATCGAGCACGCGCAGATCGTCGCGAAAGTTGAGACCCGACCGGACGAGGGTTTCAGCCAGCCGCCGCCGGAAACCCGCAAGAGGCTCCGCGAGGTCCACCCCCGTCCGCATGGACGTCACAGGCACAACCCCATTGAAAATTCGCGTAAACGGGAAGGAAAGTGGGACATTGGTCTTGGGTATACCCTCGAAATATTGACGCTCCGATGCGCAGAAAACAACTTCAGTCTACGATTTTTCGCATGGCAAGACAATCTTCATCCGCTGCCCGAAGCTCAATGCGCCGGGAGGGGTTTGAATTCGCTCCAACCATACCGGCCCGTGTAGGCCAATGACGGCCCTGCGCACGAATCGAATAGACGGCAAGAGTCGCACTTGGGGCCCTTGGCCGCGGGACTCTGTCCTGGGAAACACGGCGCCCCCGCATTAAAGCGCACGGGCCCTGGAAAAGCGCAGACTTGCCTTGTCCAAGACTCGCCGCCCAGGACGCAAGGCGGGACCCCCGAAACAGTCATGGGAAGCCCAAGCCGCCGGCCGGCCAGGACTGCTTTCTTAATCCAAGGCCCGGCCATCTCCTGTTTGGCGATGAGCCAATCCTGCTCATCGCCAATTTTATCGGACGCATCGACAAAAGTGAATTCGCAGCGGTCCCCTTTAAGCGCCGCCGCCAATTGGACGATTTCTGGAAGGTTGCGGTAGTTGGATTTTACGACTCTGACGCAGACAGCCACTCTTTGGCCCAGCTTCTTCAGATTCTGAATGCCCGCCAGTGTCTGGATCAGGCTGCCGGGCGACTGCGTCAGAAAATCATGCGCCGCCGCGACCGCTCCATGCACGCTGACGGCATATTCGTCCACCTCGCCTTCCACCACCGCGCGGCAGCGAGCTGGGTCCGCCAAGAGCCTTCCATTGGTTCGCAGTTGCACATGCTCAAAGTCCATCGCGCCGGCCAAACGCAGCACTGCGCCAAGATTCTCGCATAAAGTCGGCTCGCCGCCGCCGATGACCAAGCGATCGACTCCCGCAGCTTGGTGCTGTTTGAGCGCCGCCGCCGCTTTTTCCAGGACGCAGGTGAACGGCCCGGAGTTTTTCTCGCTCCCGAAGCAAAAGACGCAACTGTTGTTGCATCCGGCGCCCAAACTCAATCCGGCGGTTTTCGCATTTTCCACCATCGGGCTTGACTCAATCATGTTCCGCAAGAATTTTCTCCACAATGGGTTCGGGAGAGACAAAAACGGGACTAATCTCCTTTGAATCGTAAAAGATGTCCATCTCCAAAACGCCTCCGCAGATGGGTTCGAGCGTGCAATCTTTGCACCGATCCGATTTATCGTGCTTGAAAAATGAGGGGCTGACCTGGCGAAAGCCCCTTTGGTCCAAAAAATGAACGGCGCGCCCCTCCTGCTTTACTATTTTACGCGTCTCGGTGGAGCAATGCTCGAAGCCCGTCATATAACACAGCGGGACGCGCTCGACGCGGAAAGTCCGCCCCGTCGAATGGATGAAATCCATCCACCGGTGCAGTTCCAGCTCGAACTCCGAAAAGCGCGGGATGGTGTCGCGGTGGTCGGGACGCACCATGAGCGGATCGAGGTTGTTCAGCGAGAAGTGATGGACGAAAGGATAATCCCGCACGATCCACCTCGGAATTTCGCTGAGGTGATCCGAATTGTATTTATTGATGACGGAGTTGATGCGCGCATCCAGCCGGAGACTGCCGGCATTTTCCAGCGTCTTCCGGATATTGTCAAACGCCTTGCCATGGGCGGCTAAATAATTATGGACATCGGCGCGATTGGAAAAGACGGAAACGTGCATGCTGTCGAGCCCCGCATCCGCGAGCGCCGCCAAATAATCCAAGTCCCTGGTCTTGGAGCCGTTGGTGATGATGCGGGTTTCAATCCCCCGCGTCTTGGCCGCCCGGATGAGCTCCGGCAGATGGGGATACAAGGTCGGCTCACCGCCGGTCAGGATGACGCCGGATTGTCCGCTCCGCGCGTAGTCATCGAGGCGAGCTACCGCCTCCTTGAAGGGCATAGAGCGGCCGTTGGAGGGATTGGAACAAAACAGGCAGGCCTGATTGCAGGCGCGCTGCACCTGGAGATACGCGATCTCGGCCACTAGGCCACTTCCATGGGCATGCGATAAGGCCCGATCTCCGGCGGAAGGCGCTCGATGGGAACAATCTCATCGGCGCCCCACAGGCGTATATAACTGGTCTCAAGTCCTGGGCAGCGGCTGTAGAAAAGACAGCGCCGGCAAGGCTCCGCTTTGATCCGCGTCTCAGCGATGGCGTCACGGCTGTTGCGTTCCACTCCCGTGACGTCCACCGCCCGAGTATACTCATCCATGCCGACGCACGACGCATAGCGCGGAACGAAGCAATAAGGAATGAGCCTAAGATACGGCGGCGGAACTTTCTGTGATACGAAGCTTTGCATGGCCTGGTTCAGAAAGGGAGCGACCTCGGAAAGCGGCACGAAAAGCTCGCGGTTTTGCCACATTTGTCCTTCATAAACGCTGTAGGTGAAACTGAAATCACCGACCCCTCGGCCGCGCAGCTTGATGAAAAAATGGGCGAGCTCCGGCAGGGTCTTGTAATTGAGCCGGCTGATGACGCAACTGATCCTAATGGGAATGCCCAGAACGCTTAAATTTTCCATCGCCCTCATGGTCTTCTCATA
>JACQRQ010000184.1 GCA_016206405.1 Elusimicrobiota bacterium
CAATCAATCCGTCCTTTTATTTATATAATGGGAGGCAAAGAGGCCGGCGCGGCCGACGTTTGCGCCGAAGAACACCATGAGAAATCTTTCCCAAAGCATGCTCCTGCGTAAAAATTTCGCGCGCGCGGCCATCCTGCCGCTCGTGGCGCTGGCGCCGCTGTTTTTAGCCGCCGCCGGCGCCCGCTCGCAAGAAATATCCAAGGAAGCCGTGGAAATGCTTCTCAAAGAGAATCCTAAGATTATTCTGGACATTTTGGAAAGCCATAAGGTCGAGCTTTTCAATATGGTCAACCAGGGCGCCCAGGAAGCGCGGGAACAACAACAGCAGAAAGATCTGGACGACTCCTTCAAAAACCCTTTGACTCCCGAGATACCGGAAAATGCGAGAATTCGCGGCAACAAGAACGCCAGATACACTTTAGTGGAGTACTCCGACTTCGAATGCCCTTATTGCCGGAGGGGCTACAGCACGGTTGAAGAGCTTAGGAATAAATATGGAAAGGACCTGCGCTTCGTCTATAAGAATCTCCCCCTTCCCATGCACAAGCAGGCCATGCCGGCCGCGCAATATTTTGAGGCCCTCTCCCTTCAATCCGAGGAGAAAGCCTGGAAGCTTCACGACATCATGTATCAGGAGCAGGATAAGCTCAGCGAAGATTTCCTGCGGGAAGCCGCGCGCAGAGTCGGCGCGGACATGGCCCGCCTGGAAAAGGACGCCAAGAGCGACAAAGTCCAAAAAGCGATTCAGGCCGACCAGCAGGAGGCGCAGTCCTTCGGTTTTGACGGAACTCCCGGCTTCCTATTGAACGGCGTTCCCATCCGGGGGGCCTACCCCGTGGAACACTTCGATGCGATCATTAAGAAATTGTCGGAAAAAGCCGCCGAAAAGGCTCCCAACCAAGGGCCCTAACGGCTGGGCCCCGCCGTCTTCCCCAAACCGCGTTTCAATATGTCGATGTTCCGGCGGATGTTTTCCAACTGCCGGGGATTCTTTTCAAGTTGAGCCAGATGCTCCAGCGCCCACAGCGTCTCTTCCGGTTCGTTTCGTCCCGCCTGGAGTACGGCCAAGTTCAGATAAGAGGCCTTGTAGGCGGGGTCCGCCCGAATAGAAGCCCGGTATTCTTCCGCGGCCTTGTCTTTCCACCCCTGATTGGCGAAGATGACTCCGAGGCTGTAATGCGTCACCGCCATGTCCTCCTCGCCGATCAGAGGCATCCGCGTCAATCCCCAGCAAGGCAGCAGCAGGAACAAAAGGCCGGCCACCTTCGCCACCCTGCGCGCGTGAACGTTTTCATAAAAGCGGGCCAGCGCCAGACCCGCAAACGGAATGAGACCCGCCACGACTGGAAAGCGGTAACGGGAGAGAACGTAAAATAAGACGTTCACGCCCAAATACGTCAGCACATAGGCCTGCAGCAACCACTCGCTCTTCGCTTTTCGCCATGACAACAGCAGGCCCAACATTCCCAGAGGAGCGACCATTCCCCAACTCAGCAGCGGCGCGCGTCCAATACGGGTGAATTTGTCGAACAGGGAAGGGAAAAAGTTGTCGGGCGCCTCGCGGTAATTCCAAAAATAACCCATTTTCTTGAAAAGCAGACGGAGGGCGTCAGCCGGCCGGTTCTGGAACCAACGCAACGTTTCCCGCGTCCAGAAGCTTGAAACCTCTTTGGGACTGAGAGTCTTGCCCGCGCGCCGCTGGGCCTCTTCCTTAAAATCCTCGTATTCGTGGCCCGGCCCGTAGCGCACGAACGATGGAGTATCGTTCAAGCCGTTGGCTTCGGGATTGTTGCCGATGTAGAGGTTGACGCCGCCGCTGGCCGTCGTCAGTCCCCACCCGTTTTTTGGATCGACGATCCGGTTGCGGATCTGGAAAGGAAAAAGGGGCAGCCAAAGACCCAGAACGAAAACGGCCACGACAAGGGTGAGTTGCTTTATTCCTTTCGAGCGCAGCGTCCAAAAAGCCCATGCCAGAACCGCCGGAAGAAAAGCCAGAACCGTGGGTCGGAATATCGTGGACAAACCCAGACAAAATCCTCCCAGAGCCCACCACAGGGTGGGATGCTCGTCATCGGAGGCGCGAACCAACAGCCACAGCGCTGCCAAATTGAAAAAGAAAATAAAGAATTCTCCAAGGAAGCGGGACTCATAAAACACCGCCGGACCGTAAAAAACGCCGATGGCGGCGGCCGATAGCCCCGATTTCTTATCGAACACGCGGGCGGTCAACCGGTAAACAAGGACCGGCGCGAGGGCGCCGAGAATGTGCTGAAAGACGACGACGCGAATGATGCCGCGGCCCATCACTTTGCCGATGAGCGCGAGGAAGTACGGG
>JACQRQ010000186.1 GCA_016206405.1 Elusimicrobiota bacterium
TCGACGAAGGCGACCAGATCCTTGCGCTCGTTGTCCGGGACCTTGAACTTGTCCAGCGACTTGCCAAACTCCACCAGCATCGCCTGCCATTCCAACTCAGTGATGTTGAGATTGACGTGGCTGTCTTTCATGCTTTTGCCGGTGTAAATGCAGGGACCTCCGGTGACCAGGCAGACCAAGTTGGCGACCTGGAACTTAAGATAGGCCGCCGGGGAGCGATCCCGTCCTTCGACGATTTTGGGGTTGGCGTTGAGAGTTTCGTTGGAGAGAAGGCGGTCGATGAAGTCGTCAACGACCAGGGTGATGGGCAGAATGCCTCCCAGACGCTCGAATAGCGGTCTGGCGGGCGCGACCTGGCCCTCTGGGGGGGCCGCCACGGCTGCTTTATCTTCCTTTTGCGCCGGCTCAGCGGCCGCCGGGCTGACGAACCAGCCGGCCGCCAGGATGGCGGCCATCAGCGCTGCCGTCTTATAGGTATGCGCGCGATTTTTCATTTTTTTATTCCTCGTGTGTGCGATATGGGATTTGATTCTTGTGAAACCGCGATGCCGGAGCGTAAATTGCAGAATTCGATGATGCTGTCGCAGATGTATTGAATCTGGCTGTCTTGAAGCTCCGGAAAACGGGAAGAGCCAAGACCTCCCGGGCCGCTTTTTCCGCCGCGGGAAAGGATCCTCCATCGAGTCCCAGGGGTTTTGCGACCGGCTGCTGGTGGGCCGGACAGGGATAGTGCACGGCCGTCGCGACGCCCTTTTTATCCAGAAATTCCTTGAGCGCGTCGCGCCCGGCATGCCGGACGATGAACTGATGATAGTTGCTTTGCGCCTCGGGAATCTGCCGGACGCAGCGCAGGCCGGGGACGTTTTTGAGCCTCTCGGCATATTTCCGGGCGTTGCGCCTGCGCGCCTCGTTGCGCTGCTCCAGGCGGCGCAATTTCACCGACAGCAGCGCCGCCTGGAAGCTGTCCAGGCGGGCGTTGGTTCCCAAGAGAACGTGGTGATAGTGGCCGGCCTCTCCGTGCGAGCGCAGCAGGCGCAAGCGCCCGGCCAAATCGTCATCCTGGGTCACTATGGCTCCCGCGTCGCCCAGGGCGCCCAGATTTTTGGTGGGGTAAAAGCTGAAGGCGGCGGCCGAGCCCAAGGCCCCGGCGCGGCGGCCGCGGTAGGTGGAGCCGTGCGCTTGGCAAGCGTCCTCCAGGACCCAGAGATTGTTGGACTTGGCGGTTTTCATGATCGGGTCCATGTCCGCCGGCTGCCCGTAGAGGTGGACGGGCAGTATGCCGCGGGTCTTGGGAGATAGAGCGGCTTCAAGTTTTTGGGGGTCGATGTTGAGCGTTTCCGGGTCAATGTCCACCAATACCGGTTTGCCGCCGGCCCACAGGATGGCCTCGAGAGTCCCGAAAAAAGTAAAAGGGGTGGTCAACACCTCATCCCCCGGCTCAAGGCCCAAAGCGGTGAGGGCCATCCACAGGGCCGTGGTGCCCGAGTGCACCGCGACGCAGTGCCGCACGCCCAGGTAAGCGGCGAAGTCTTTTTCGAAGCGCTGGACCGCGGGGCCCAAAATAAATTTCTTATCGTCGAGCACCTGTTGCAGGGCCGCCTTGATCTCGGAGTCCAGAGGATCGAGCTCCGCCTTCAAATCGATAATCGGTATTTTTTGGTCCATAAAGGCTCCGGAAAATCGACTCCTCGATTTTATCCTATTTGCGCCGGATTTGCCAATGCCGGGCCGGGCGCCTGACTTCGCGCCTCAGCCGGCCTGTTTCTGCGCGGCGAAATGAAAGCTCAAAACTCCCAGGTCCTCGTCCGGGATGCTTCCGAAAGCCGGATGCAGCCGGGGCCGGGCCTCCCGCAGCTCCTCGGTGGAGGCGGCGGCCCGCACGTCGAGCCGGGTGAGGTTGAAGCGGTTTTGAGCCAGCAGCTGCCGGTAGCGCGGCAGGCGTTCGCGGTTCGGGCTTCCGCGAAAAGCGTGCATGGCGGTCCAAAGACCGGGAGAGAAGGACAAGAACTTGAAAGGCCGGCCCGGATAAAGGCCGTGATCCGACAGGTCCACGACATGCACCATGCTTCCCCCGGGCCCGCAGGCGGCGCCCATCCGGGCGAAGACGCGGGCGAGGTCGCGGACATGCTCAAGGACGGCCTGGCTCATGAGGAGGTCGGCCGGCTCGCTCAATTGGAAGCTCTCCGCCGGCTCGCGCAAGACCTGGATGCGCTCCGGCGCAAGCCGGAAGCGTCCTCCTTCCCGGCTCAGCAGCGCCTCCAAACGGCGGCGGGGAGGACCTTGCAGAGAATCCAGGAGAAGGGCGTACATCGCGGAGTTTTTTTCCGTGTCGAGCCTGAAGGCGAAGCGGTCCACGGCGACGTAGCTCCGGGCTCCGTGGGCCAGGCACAACAGCCCCGTCGCCAAAGTGTCGCCGGGTCCAAGCTCGACCACCCGTTTGTCCCGCAGCGCGGCTTCAGGATCGCCGGCGCCCAGGGCTTTGAGGTGGCCTTCAAAAACTTCCCGGCAATAGCTTAGTATTTCCTCGGGGGCCTGCTCTCCCTGCCCGCGGCCGGTATGTCCTCTCAGGCGCGTCACGAGGGTGGGAAAGGCTCCCTTGATCAGGTTTTTGGCCACCTCTTTGCCGACGTGCAGGAACATAAAGGGTTGAAGGGCGGATGCGGAAAAAGCCCGGCCGGCGGTTAAGGCAACGCTTTTTTCCGTCCTACGGCGATCACGGAAATGCCCATGGGAGGGCGCAGGCATGATTCCGTCCACCGCAAAAGGGGGACGAAGCGGTCCATGAAAGACATTTCTGAGGAGGATTGGACCCGGATCTTGAGAACCTTTCCCCAGAAAAACCACTGAAACATTCCCATTATATTCAGGTAATAGAGGTCCACTATTTCAAAGCCGGTCTGGGTCAGCTTCAGACCGAGCTCCTTTTTGGCGTAGCGGCGGTAATGGCCGCTGGTTTCGTCCACGCTGCCGTAAAGCCATTGAAAGGCCGGAACTTGGAGTATCGCTTTGCCGCCCGGGACGAGAAGCGCGTGAAATTGGCGCAGGGTCGCAAGGTCCTCCCGGACATGTTCCAGGACGTTCAAGCAGACGATGGTATCGAATTGCCTGGACTTGTGGCTCATAAGCTTCGGATCGTCTATGGACAGGCTGTCCGTCGCCAAGCCGTTGTGGCGCCCCAGCTCTTTTTTGGCCGACTCCGCATAGGCGGGATCGATATCCACCGCCAAAACCTTGCCGTGCCGCAAAAGGCGCTGAGTGAAAGTGCCCACGCCGCAACCGGCCTCCAAAATGGATTGACCCAAGTGGGGCTCCAGGCATGAAAAAATCCAGTCGTTGTACCGGGGCATGGCATGCCTCATCATTTCCAAGTTTTCGTGGGCGGTATAAATTTGCGGAGAGGTTTTTGACGACATAGAATTGCCTCATTATACCGCATTTCCAACCTCGCCTCCACCGCGGCTTGCCGCGGCTGTCGCGGGGGATGCAATTTAGGTAAAATCGGAGCGTGACCCCGGAGAGTCCTTTCACTCCCAAGCCATCTTTTCCCCCGGCCGAGCCTGTCCGGGCCAAGCGCGCTTCGGCGGCGGCTCTGGCCGCCGTGCTGCTTGTCGGAGTCGTGACAGGGCTGTGGGGAATACGCTGGGGATTGCCCGGGCGGGCCAGGCTGCGGGCGTTTCCGGAAAGTCTCCGGCTGGATCCGCAGGCGTCTCAAAGGTTCGCCGAGTCCTGGGAAAAACTTTATCAAGAAATCCGGCGCGCTCACAGCGAGATGCATTCTGAGGAGCCGGTCACTTATGTCAAGGGAGTCGAGGAGTTTTCCCCGGGCTGGAATTTTCCACCAGGCAATCTCGTCAATTCCTACCGCGCGCTGCTGCTGCAATCGGAAAATCCCGATGAAAAAAAATCCTTTATCATCCTCTCCCAAATGCGGCCGTGGAGGCTGGAGTTCAAGCCCCTCTATGTTCAATACGGCGGCAGCTTCATTTACCCGCTGGGGGCGTTTGTGAAGGCGGCATCCTGGCTGGGAGGGTTCGCCGTCGTTCCCGATATCCGGCATTACTTGACGCATCCTGAGGATATGGGGAGCGCTTACCTGTGCGGCCGGCTCTTCATGCTGGTTTTTCAGTTGGGCAGCCTATGGGTTCTCTACGACTTGGGCCGCCGGCTTGCGGGATGGCGCGCGGGCCTGTGCGCGGCGCTTTTTTTCGCCCTGAGCCCCATCGTCGCGGTAAATTCCCACATCATCAAGCCCCATTGTTACGCGGCGTTTTGGTGTCTGGCGGCCGCGCGCTACGCGCTTCTGGCGTTGACGAAGGGAGGGTGGCGTGAATACCTCCTTTGCGGTCTTTGCTTGGGCGTCGCGATGGGGGCCAACTTCACCTTTTTGGCGTTCACTTCGATTCTTCCATGGCTTTGGTGGTGGCGATGGAAGTCGGGAGCGGCGGCGCCGGAAGAAATACGGCGCGCAGCAGCGGCGTTAATCGCCGCCGCCGCCGTCTGCCTGCTGCTCAATCCCTACCTCCTGTTGAGCTACCGCGATTTCGCCTGGGAGATGGCGTATGCGCGCCGGAGCGGATGGAGCCTGGCGAATATGGCCACGGTCCTGAGCGAACTCTTCAATGGGATGGGGCCGGCAGTCTCGATGCTTTCGCTTTTGGGCTTGGCCGCGGCCTTTAGAGCGGGCCAGGCCAAACGCTTTCTGGCGCTCCTTTTTGTGGGGACGTTTTTCATTCTTTGGATGGTGTTGGCCCAATTCAGCGGCGGCTTCGTGACGATGTCCAGGTACTACTATCCCTGCGTAGGTTTGGCTTGTCTCATCGCCGCCATAGGCATCACGGAGCCCTGGCCTCGCGCGGCGAAAATCGCGGTTCTGTCGCTCGCTTTGGCGGACGGCGGCCTGAGATGCGTCACCCATCTCGAGAACATGCGGCTTGGCTCGGGTCCCCGTTCGACGCGTTTTGAGGCCGCCGCGTGGATCGACAGCCACATACCGCCCGGCGCCAGCGTGGGGCTCACGCGCTACCCGCAGCCGGCGCATACGCCCCCGTTTCGTTACGACCTCTACCGCCTGATGGTCTTTGAAAGTCCCGGGCATCTCGCGCCGGGTCGCGAGCCTGAGTACATCGTTGTCGATGAGGAGTCCCGTCCCATCCTGCAGGAATGGGGGAAGGGCAGATATGTCGAGTTCCGGGCGTTTCGGCCTCTGAGCTTGGGCTGGGCGCGAGTTCTGGACAGCAGTTTTTATGCCAATGCCGGCATCTATGTCTATAAGCGCCTTTGACCGGCCGGTGGGAGGATTCTAAATGTCGGCCGATGGAAAGATATTTTCAATCGTCATACCCGCCTATAACGAGGAAAAGTCGGTGCAGGACATCCTGGGGCGCTGCTTGGCGGCCGCGGAAAAACTGAAATCGGCCGGACTCGGCATATCGGATGTGGAGGTGTTGCTGGTCAACGACGGTTCCACGGACAAGACCGAGGAGTTTGCCCTATCGGTGCAGGGCGTTCGGGTCCTGACGCATGCGCGCAACCGCGGTTACGGAGCGGCCATAAAGACCGGCTTCGCGCAGGCCAAGGGGCATCTCTTGGGCTTCCTCGACGCCGACGGAACCTGCGATCCGGAATTCTTCGGGAATCTCATCGGCCTTGCCGTGAAGGACGGGCTGGATGTGGCCGTCGGATCGCGCATGCACCCGGACAGCCGGATGCCGCCGGTCCGGATCGTCGGGAACTGGGCCTTCCGGACGCTGGTCAACGTGATAGGGTCTTCCTCGGTGACGGACATCGCCAGCGGGATGCGCGTCGTGCGCCGCGCGGCGCTGCAACGAATCTACCCGCTGCCCAACGGCCTCAATTTCACCCCGGCGATGAGCGTGCGCGCGATTCTCGACCGGCGCATCCGCATCGGGGAGATTCCCATGCCCTACCGGGAACGCGTCGGCCGTTCCAAGCTGAGCGTCGTCCGGGACGGGCTGCGATTTCTGGGAATCATCCTCGACACCTCCGTAACCTACCGGCCGCGCTTTTTTTTCTGGACGGCGGCTTGCGCGGCGGTCTTGGCGGCGCTCTGGGCGTTGACGTTCTCCTGGGGCGCGCCGTCAACGCCGTTGGGCCACTACCTGCGCTACGAGCGGCTTGAGGACTGGATGATTTTTCGCATCATCCTGGTGACCTGGTGCCTGTCGGTCGCGGCTTTCCTCGGCGCCGCGGGGGTCGCGGCCCAGTCGTTGGCGGATGTCGTCAACGGGGAGGATCCGCGCAACTACGGCGGTTGGTTTTTGGCGGCAGGCGCCTTGAGCTGGGCGGCGAGCCTATTTTTTAGCCGGCGCCTGCTGAGCTCCTACTTCTCGACGGGAACCATACCCAACGACTATTGGGTTTTCCCGCTGGTCGGAACTCTCTTCGCGCTCATCGGCGTCGAGTTTATCGCCTTTGCCCTGATGGCGCGCATGGCCCGCCTGCTGCGCGAGCGGGATCGGGAGCGAAGTCTTGCCGAATATCAAGTTGAGTCGGGCATAAGGTAAAGGCATGCGCAATCGCGCTGGAATTTTGGCGGCGGCGTTGGCCATGGGCCTGGTGTTGAGGCTGGGGTTTGCCTGGCATTTGGGACACGATTTTTACCAGCTCGATGAAGTGGGTTACGACGCGGTCGCGTGGAATTTTGCCCAGCACGGGGCTTTGGGACTAAAGGGAAAATCGCCCGAGGCCATGGGCAATCCCCTGATGCCTTTTGCCACGGGAATTATCTATAAGTTTTTCGGCCACAACGCGCTGCCGGCGCGGGCGGCGCAGGCAGCCTTGAGCGCGGCTACGATCGCATTGATCGCCGCGATCTCAAACCTGCTGTTCTCCCACCCGCTGGCCGCGCCGCTTGCGGCCTTCCTGGCGGCCGGCTATCCGTTCTTTATCTATTACTCCGGCATCCTGATGACGGAAACGTGGTTTGTCTTTATGCTGTGCCTTGGGGTTTGGATGTTGATGCGTATTTTAAAGACCGCCGGGCGGGGCGGGCGGGTTTGGGCGGCCGCAACCGGGTTAGTGTGGGGACTTTTGGCTTTAACTCGCGGAGAAGGCTTTTATTGCGGCGCCCTGATTTTGCTTGGGATGGGCGCCGCGTGCCGGCGGCGCGAGGAGGGCGGCTGGAAAAACTTCGCGCTTCTGATTTTGTTTTGGGTTTTGCCGTGGGGGCTTTGGGGGCTTCGCAATCAAAAATTGTCGGGGTCCTTTATCTTGGACACGCATGCGGGGCTGGCTTTGCTGCATGGCACGATCGCCTTTGAGGAAAATGAAAAAGACACGACTTTGGCGCATCGGCTTTTGGATACTTTGCCTTTTTATCAGGACGCGCAGAAGCTGGATGCCGTCGAACGGGACAGGGTTTATAAGCGGGAAGCGCTCCGGTTTATGGCGGCCAATCCCGGCAGGGTTCTCAGGCAATGGGCCAGAAAATTCGTCAATTTCTGGCGCTTTTTTCCGCGCCTGGATAAGGTCTATCACCCCGATCCCCACAACCGCCCCAACGCCGGCTTCAGCCGCAACTTGCTGGCTGTCGTGAGCGCGGTTTGGGAGCTACCGCTCATCTTGCTGGGAGGTTGGGGGTTGTGGAAGGCGAGGAGCCGCTTCACCCTCGTTTTTCCGGTTTATGTCTTCATCCTGGGCCATATGGGCATTCACATCGTCAGCGTTTCGCAGATGCGGTATCGCCTGCCGGTCATGCCTTTTTTGATCGTCTTCGCGGCGGCGGCCGCGGCTGAGCAAATTAAATGGAGATCAGGTCTTAAAGCTATTTTCGATTTTCTATTGGATAGGTGTTTAACCTCCGGTCGGCAAGAAAGCCTGGGGAACCATATACTCCATCGCCTTCGCGGGGAGGGAAATTATGATCCCGAAACGAACGGAGAGTACAGGGCGTTGAGGCTCGTGAAACATCTGGTCCATGAGAAAGATGCCGTCATATTCGATGTTGGGGCGCATACCGGTTTATGGAGTTCCGAGGCCGTTCGCGGCATGTCATCGAGGCTGGTCATATATGCTTTTGAGCCCAGCGGCGCTTCTTATCTAAAACTCAAGTCCCTCTCCGAACGCCTCGGCTGTCAAGCGATTATTCAACCCGTCAATGTCGCGTTGAGCGATGCGGATGGCGCAGGAGCGCTGCATATTGACGGGGATTTATATGGGACGAATTCCTTGCACGAGCGGCACACGAACATGCCCGGCTTGCGGCAGAGCTTTACCGAAACGGTGATTTTAAAAAAAGGGGACTCTTTCTGCCGACAGAACGGCATCGGCCATATTGACTTCTTAAAGATTGATACGGAGGGGCATGAGGTCTCCGTGCTTGCGGGTTTTGACGCGATGCTTAAGGGAAAGAAGATTGATTATATTCAATTCGAATATGTCAGCTGTTGGATCAATTCGAGACGCTTTCTGTTTGAGGCGATGGAGCTGTTGGCGCGAAGAGGATACAAAGTCGGCAGGCTTTATCCCGGCGCCGTGAAATTCTTGGATCGTTACGATCAAAGAGACGAAACGTTCGCCTTTTCCAACTATTTTGCCGTACGCTCCGAATTAAGCCGAACCATTTCATGACCGCAGCGGTTCTTGCCTGAGGGAGGGCGAGCCGGCGGCGTTTCAGTTTTTCCGTCAATCGCTGAAACGATATTTCAGGATCGCCCAAAGGACGACCCAGCCGTCCCGCCAGAAACGAATCTTTTTTCCCTCGTGGCGCGTTCTGGCTTTGTAGGAGACCGGAACCTCAAGGATTTGGTGGCCTTTTTTGGCCAACTTGCCCTGGATTTCCCAGTCAAAATCGAAGCCGTTGCTGCGGATTTCTATCGAGCGCAGCAGCCCGGTCCGGAAGACCTTGAACATGGTGGCCCCGTCGCTCAGGCGGGTGCCGTAAAGCCGGTTGAAAAGTTCCGTCAACAAGGCGCCGCCGAAATTCACGGCGAAGCCGTAAATCCGGTCCAGGCCGCTGAATTGCCGGTATTGCCATTGTTGGGCATGGTTGATGGCGCGGGAGCCGAACACGATGTCGGCCTTTCCGGCCATCAGCGGCTCCAGCAGCGCGGGGTAGTCTTTGGGGTCGTATTCCAGGTCGCCGTCCTGAATGAGAACGATGTCTCCCGTCAATTCTTTGAGCGCGCCGCGCACCGCCGCTCCCTTGCCCCGGGGGCGGCTTTCGTAGACCACCTTGAGGTTGGGCAACTTTTCATATCGCTGGACGATTTCCCGGGTGCCGTCCGTGGAGCCCCCCTCCATGACGACGATTTCGGTTTCGAGTCCGGGCATGCGGAAATCGATCACTTTTTGCAGGATGGTTTCGACCGTGGCGCGCTCGTTGAGAACGGGAAAAATGATGGAGAGTTTCATTATTTAGGCCACCAACGATGAGGCCACCGGTGGTAAAGTGGTATAGAGGGAGTGTTGACGAGTGGTAAAGTGGGTGAGTGACAGAGTGGCGGGGTCAGCCATTTGATTACTTGATCCCGGCTCTTAGTTTTTCCACTATACCACTATACCACTTTATCACTTTAATGCCGTCTCTAACTGACATAAATGATCTTCGAGCCTTGCGACTCCAGCTCAAAGGGTATTTCCCTTAAACCGTTGAGGGCTTGGCGGACGGAGGGCTGCGTGTGGTCGTGGCAGAAAAGGAGCAAGAAACCGCCTCCTCCGGCGCCGAGGATTTTCCCGCCGATGGCGCCGGCTTTGCGGGCGCGTTCATAGATGCCGTCGATGCCGCTGTTGGAAATTCCGGGGGCGAGCTTCTTTTTGAGGGTCCAGTTTTCATGCAGAAGTTCGCCGAATTTGTCCACTTGATGCAGGTTTAAATATTTTCGGGCTTGCTCGGCCAGGGACCTCAGGCTTTTGAGCTCCTTGAATTTCGATTGGGTCCGGCGCTTCTGTTTTTTCAGGATCGCGCTCGCTTTCCGGGTCACGCCGGTGTAAAAAAGCAGCAGCTTTCTTTTGAGCTCCGCCAGGATCTCCGGAGGGCAGATCACCGGATCGACCCAGACGCTTTCGTCCGGCATGAACTGGATGTATTTGCAGCCGCCGTAGCTGGCGATGTACTGGTCCTGCTTGCCGATCGGCTCCTTGAGCATTTCGATTTCGATGCGGCAGGCTTCCTGGGCCAGTTGCTCGGCCGAGACGAACTCCCCTTTGTAGGCGTGAAGGGCGTGGAGCGTGCCCACGGTGAAGGCCGAGGAGGAGCCCAGGCCGGTCCCGCCCAGCACGTCGCACATGGAGGTGATTTCGGTGCCTCCCGTGATTCCGGTGAGCTTCAGGCAGGCTTTTAGAAGCGGATGTTCCACCGCTTCGACGCTTTCCACGAGTTCCGTCTTTGAATATTTGAGCAGCAGGCGGTGGTCGAAGAACCTGTTGACGGTGATGTACATATACTTATCGATGGCGGTGCTTAAAACCGCGCCGCGATCCTTGCGGTAAAAATCGGAAAGGTCGGTTCCGCCGCCGACAAAGCTGATCCTCAGGGGGGTTCTCGAAATGATCATGGAAAGCTGGGAGAAGTTATCATATTTTCCTTCGGCGCTGCCACCACATTCGGGAGAGCGTCTTGAGGTAGGAAAACGCGAACAGAAGAACGTTGGCTTTGGACATTCCTTCATGCCTGGGGCCGTAAGCGCCGGGAACTTCCACGATTTTATAACCCCGGTTGGCGAACTGAGTGATGAGCTCCTCCTGAATGTCAAAATTGACGGCTCGCGTCGCGACGGAGTCCAGGGCTTTCTTTTCGTAAAGACGGAAACCGCTGGACAAGTCGTTTAACGGGATATCCAGAAGCGATGAGGAGATTTTGTTGAGAGTCCGGCTGAGCAGGTCCCTTAAGAAAGGCCGCTCCACGCGGCCGCCCGCGATGTAGCGGGAGGCGATGACCATTTGCGCCCCGGAGCCGCGCATGGCCTCCAACATGAGAGGAAAAATGCTGATGGGGTGGGACAAATCCGCGTCCAGGGTCAGAATGAGACGCCCCTCCGCGTGGGAGAAGCCCTCCCTCAAGCTCCGGCCGTAGCTCAAGCCTTCCACGGCGATCACCCGGGCGCCGGCCCGGCGGGCCTCCTCCACGGTTCCGTCGCGCGAGCCGCCGTCAATGACGAGAACCTCGAATTGCGGGACGATGGGGGAGACGACGTTCTTGGCCGCGGAAATCAAGGGGCCCACGTTGCCCGCCTCGTTGAGGGTGGGCAGCAGGATCGTCAGTTCCATGCCGGATTTAAATTCGGGCGGGGGCCTTCCAGAATCTCGCCGGCCTTCTCCGGGCGGAGGGTATCCGGCGAGTCCGCAAAATCGGTCATAAAAAATCCGTAGCTTCGGGTTCGCGACAGATCGCCGCCGTTGGCCGCGGCGTCCTTGAGGCTGACCCAGAGGGTCGGAGCGTTTCCGCCGTCGGGCGGCAAGGCGCTCCAAAGCCGGTGGAGGGGGTCCGGATAAAAATGATTCCGGGTGTTTTTCCACCAATCGGCGTCGCCGGCGAAATCTTCCGGGTCGAGCTCTTGTCCAAGGCGCATGGCCGTGATGATGGGGCCAAGCCGCAGAGGATCGCCCTCGCTCGCCCCGTAGCGGTAGCTTTCGCCGCTGCGCTCCACCCAGGCGGCGCCCCCGGAACTCAGAATATGGAGCCGGCCGCTCTGCCGGTAAACGCAAAAGTCGACTCCCTCCAGCCGCCTCAAGAGGAGGCACATGAATTTCGCGTTTTGAGCGTCGGCGCGCAGAGCGACGGAGCCGAAAGCCTCGCCGGGCTCGATGGTAAAATCCGCGGAGCCGCCCGGCGCGGAGGATTTGTGGTAGCCGGCTAAGGTGAGTGCGCCCGCGAGGTCCACGCTTTGGGCCGGGTCCGGGCCGCCGCCTCCGGACATCAGGACGATTTTAAGCGGCGCCGGAAGCTCTTGACGCGCCTCCTGGACGAAAGTCTCGAAATGGGCCAGGAAATCTTGGAGAGCCTTTTTGGCCTCCACGCCGGACGGCCCCGCTGCGAACCGTTTGTAGGCCGTGAACCGGTTTCCGGGATGGAGGAATAGCCGGTCCTTTAGGTCCTTAAAATCGGCGCGGGAAAACCCCGGGGGAACGATATAATCGTATTTATAGGTTTCGGGCGCGAGCTCGCCGGTTTGTAACATTTTCGACAGCGCGAGGCCCGTCGTCGGCGGAAAGGAGCCGACCAAGCGGCCCGGATTCTTGAAAGATTTGAGGGCGCCCTCCCCGTGAATCTCCCGCATGAGTTCGTAAGGCACGCCCTCCAGGGCGAGCACTAAAACCAGGCTCTCGTCTCCGGGGGCGGGAGCGAGCGCGTCCTTGAGGTCCGCCGGGACGGCGCTGCCCGACCGGCTCAAGCTCCAGCGCACCCAGGCGAAGGGGGAAATCATGGCCAAACTGAAAAAAGCGACGATGACAAGGCCAATCTTGAATCCGCGCCGCGGAGAGTTTCGAGGCATGTGGGCAGGTTGAAAAATCACCCCATTATACCAAATTCCCCCTCCCAGCCGTAAAAATTTTCCCCTCCCAAAAGCTCAGGTAACTTTTAGCAGTGCGAATTTGGGCCATGGGAGATCTAAAAAA
>JACQRQ010000187.1 GCA_016206405.1 Elusimicrobiota bacterium
AAAATGGGCCTTGCGCCGCAGGCCAGGGACGCGAAGCGGTCGCTGAACGCGGGCAGGAATCTTTTCGCGGAATCGAGCAGGTATTTTATTTCCGCGGCCTGAGGCTTGAGATGGTCGGGCCCGCTGGCGGCGGGAATATCGGTGGGGCCGACGAAGGTTTTATGACCCATCGGAACCACGAAGATGTAGCGCTTGCGATCCACGGCTTCCAGGAGCAGGCCGATGGGGGTCACGTTGCCCTCGTAAACCAAATGCGTTCCTTGCTGCAGCCGGAGCCGGATGTCCGTATTTGATTTTTTTGCCACGTCGGCGGCCCAGGGCCCGGCCGCGTTGACCACAAGGCGCGCGGAAATCGGCTGCGCCTCTTTTTGATCCGCGCGGCGGATCAGCGCCCCCGTCATCCGGTTTTTTCCGGGGCCGCTCCAAAGCGGCTCTATGAATTCAGCGTGAAAATGCGCCGTGGCGCCTCGGCGCACGGCGCTGTCGATGTTCTGCGTGACGAGCCGGACCGGGTCCACCAGCCACTCATCGAAGCAGAGGCCGCCCTTTAAGCCTTCCGCCTTGAGCTGCGGCGCCGTCCGGAGGACCTCTTCGCGGCTCAAGCGCAGGTGCGGCTTGGCGCCCTTCATTTTCTGGAAAGGTTCGTAGGCTTCCAGCACCGTCTCGGCGTTTTCGATGCCGTGGGCGTGCCCGCTGTAAATGGGCCAGAGGATCGGCAGGCGCTTTAACAGCGGCCGGGCGATGCGCAGGATGTGGCCGGAGTCCCAACTGGAGGTGTGGGTCTCAAAGCGGTCGTAGAGGAGGTAGCGGAGCCCGCCGTGGATGAGATGGGTGGAGTTGGCCGTCGTGCCCCGCCCCGGCTCGCCCTTCTCGATGAGCGCCGCCCTGAGGCCGCGCAGGGCGCAGTCCCTTAAAATGCCCGCGCCGGTGATGCCGCCGCCGATGACCAGGACGTCCAAGGGCTCCATTTCGGGAAAGTATACCAAAGTATAAGATTGAGGTTGAAAGGCCGAGGGAGGATGATGCTTGAATGCCGAAACCGGCGGTTTTTCTAAGGCGTTGACGCGGCGGCAGGATGGGGCGCGGCGGCCGGGTCTTTCCAAACCGGCAGCGTGAAAAAGAAGCGCGATCCCTTTCCGGGTTCGCTCTCCAATTGAAGCCGGGAGCCGTGGTTCTCCAGAATTTCGCGGCTCACCTTCAGGCCGATGCCATAGCCCTTGGCCGCCATTTGGCCGGCTTCGGAGCGAAAAAAGCCGGAGGTCACCGAGGCGTGATCCTCTTTGGGAATTCCGATGCCGGTGTCGGCGACGGCGATCAGGACGGAATCCGGGGCGCCGCTCATTGGGCGGATTTCCAGCGTCACGCATCCACCCGGAGGCGTGTACTTGACGGCGTTTCCAACCAGATTGCTCATGACCAAAGCCAGAGCGTCGGGGTCGGCCTGAATCGGGACGATTTCGGCCGGGACATCCAGCCGCGCTTGGATTTTCTTTTCCTCCATCAAAGGTTGAAGCAATTGCAGGGTTTCCTCCACCAGCGTCCGGATGGCGGTGGGCCTTAGCTTGAGATCAAACCGGCCGGATTCGAGGCGGCTCAAATTGAGGAAATTGGAGACCGCCAAATGCAGGTGCTGGACCACGCTTTCCAGAGCGGCGTAACATCGCGCCCGGTTCGCCGGGATATCCCCCTTTTCTCCCTCTTTAAGCAGAAGGGCGGCGAGCGTGAGCGTGTTGAGCGCGTTTCCGAACTCGTGGCTGACTACCGACAACATGCTGGATTTCAGATTTGATATTTCAACCTTCAAGCGGTAAGCGTTCTTGAGCCGCGCCAATAAAATGGATACCGTCAAAAAAAATCCAAGGCGGACGACGGCGTTCCAATAGGGGATGGCGGCGTTGGAGTAGACGCGCCCTCCCAGAAGGTCGGCCGCCAGCCAGCCGGCCGCGGCCAAAAAAGAAAGCGGCATGGCCCAGCGCTCGTCGCCCTGCCACACGGCGAATGCTATTGGGAGAAGATAAAAAATTGAAAAGCTGATCTCCGCCCCGGTGAGATGGTCGAAGGCCCATACCGCCGCCATCAAGACGAGGCTCAAGAGCAGGGTGGCCGGCTGCCGCCGGCGGGCGTTCAGGAGGGGCTCGCGGTTCATTGCCGCGTCAGCGCCCGGCCATGCTCTCGGATTGCCTTCAAGCTCGAGCATAACCCCATTTTAACTTAATTTACGCCGCGCGTCTCTTAGACAGCCGCTTCGCCCGGCGCTTCGCGGCGCCCATTAAAATGTTGTATTTTAAAACCATGCTGCGCTGGATAGACAAGCACAGAAAGCCGTTCTATGCCCTGCTTTTCCTGGCCGCCGCCTTCGCGTTGGCGGGGGCCTTCGTGCTCAAGAAACTGGTGGCGGGGCTTCCGAGCGTGGACATTTTGGAGGATTACACCCCCTCCCTGACGACCCGCGTCTACGACCGTTACGACCAGGAAATTTACAAGTTTTCCGCGGAGGAAAACCGGACGCTCCTGATTCTGCGCAAAATCCCGGTGGACCTCCAAAACGCCGTGATCGCGGTGGAGGACCATAAATTTTTCGAGCACTGGGGCATTTCCCTGCGCGGCATCCTGCGCGCTTTTTTGAGGAATATTTTCGCCCTGCGCCGGGCCCAGGGCGCCTCCACCATCACCCAGCAGCTCTCGCGCAATATTTTCCTCAGCGCCAAAAAGACGTATGCGCGCAAGATTCGCGAGATACTTTTGGCCCTGCAGATCGAGCGCAACTTCAGCAAGCCGGAAATCCTGCAGCTTTATTTGAACCAAGTGTACTTCGGCCGCGGGGCTTACGGCGTCCAGGCCGCGGGCCGCATTTTTTTCAACAAGGACATTTCGCAGTTGAGCCTGAGCGATTGCGCCGTGCTCGCCGGCCTCATTCAACTCCCGGCGCGCTACGACCCCTTCCGCCATCCGGACCTCGCCGCGCGGCGGCGCAACGTGGTGCTGGCGCGGATGCGGCAGATGCGCTACATCACCGACGAGGAGGAGAAGGCGGCGACGGAGGAGAAGCTCGCCGCCGGCCAGCCGGGCTCGGCGGCCGGCTACGGCCCGTATTTTTTTGAGTATCTGCGCCAGGAGTTGGAGCCCAAATACGGCGTTCACGCCTTTTGGAAGGGGGGGCTTAGAATCCACACCACCATGGATTCCGGGTTCCAGCAATACGCCGAGCAGGTGATGGAAAAGCACCTGGCCGCCTTCGACGTCAAGGCGGCGCAGACCTCCACCGCGGCCTACACGGTCCAGGCCGCGTTCGTCTTGATGGACACGCGTTCGGGGGCGATCCGGGCCATGGTCGGCGGGCGGGACTTCAAGACCTCGCAGTTTAACCGGGCGGTCCAGGCGCGCCGGCCTCCGGGCTCCACCTTCAAGCCATTTTTATGGGCCGCGGCGTTCATGAACGGCATGACGCCGGCCACCGTGGTTGACGACGCTCCCCGCGCGTATTACTCCGATGGCCGGGACTGGTGGCTTCTGGAAAACGCCACCGATCAAACCACCATCAACGTGGCGACGCAGGCCTTCGCCGACACCAAATTCGAGGTGTGGGTGCCGAAAAATTTCGACGACAAGTTTTTGGGCCCGGTCACCTTGCGGCGCGCGCTGGAGCTCTCGCGCAACATGGTGGCGGTGCGGCTCATCGAGCAGGTCGGGCCGCCGCACGTGGTGGAGATCGCCCACAAGCTCGGCATTGACAGCGAGCTCTACCCCAGCCTCTCGCTGAGCCTGGGCGCTTCCGTGGTTTCTCCCTTGGAGATGGCCGGCGCCTTTTCCACCTTGGCCAACGGCGGCATCCGGGTCAAGCACAATTTCATCGCCAAGGTCGTGGACGCCGACGGCAAGGTATTGGAGAGCAACGCGCCGTGGGAGGTGGAGGCCATCGACCCCAAGGTCGCGTATGTGCTGGTCAATTTGATGAAGGGCGTGGTCGAGCATGGGACCGGCCGCTACGCCCACCGCTTAAACCGCTCGATCGCCGGCAAGACCGGCACCACGCAGGATAATCGCGATCTGTGGTTTGTGGGATTTTCTCCGGACGTGGTGGCGGCGGCGTGGATGGGCTACGACGATTTCAGCTCTCTTGGCGGAAAGGGAGTGACCGGCGGCACGACCGTCCTCCCGTGGTGGACGGAAATCATGGAAAAGGTTTTGGAGGGATATCCCAACCGGGATTTCACCGTGCCGGAGGGAATCCGGTTCGTGAAGATCGACAAGGTCACCGGCAAGCTGGCCTTGCCCATCTGCCCAAGGGAAAACCAGATTCTGGAGGCCTTTCTTCCGGGCACTCAGCCGGCGGATTTTTGCAATCCCGGCGATTACGCGGATTTGCAGAAGCAGTCCGAGGCGCGGCGCCTGGATGAGGCTCAAAAGAAGGAGCACCAGCGGCTGCCGGTGCCCGAGGGCATCACGGAGTCGGCCCCTCCTCCCGCGCAGGAGCCCGCGCCGCTCGACGAGGAGAATTGACGGGCTAACGGACGTGGAGGCGGGGAATTTTGGGGTTGGCGGCGGTGCGGCGGATAGGCAGGGAGACGGCGTCGCCAAGCCGCGCGGAGGGCACGGCCGTCACGTCGATGAGCACGTGCGCGATGCCGCAGCGCCCGACAAACGGCGCCTGGTGGCCGCGCAGAATGCCCCAATACTCAAAGCCGCTGCCCAGGCGTATGAAGCGCTCCGCCGGCTCCATGGTCAAGCCGTCGGCGTAGCCCACGGGCAAAGTGGCCACGCGCATGCGCCGGGGGGCCAGATATTCGCTGCCGTAGCCCACAGTTTTTCCTTTCGCCACGTCCTTGATGGAAATGATGCGGGCAAAAAACTGCCACGGATTTTGCAGCGGAAGGCTCCGCGAGCACGGGTTGATGCCGTAAAGAAGGTTGCCGATTCGCACCTGGTCCATCTGGGAATGGGGAAAATCGATCAAAAGCGAGCTGTTGGCCCCGTGGCAGAGCAGATGCGGGCGGGATTTTTTCAGCGAGCTTTCCAGCCGGCTGAACAGCCGGATTTTGCGCTCGGCGTCCATGGGATTTTTTCCGGGCACGTAATCCAAATGGGTCGAGAGGGATGCCAGCCGTATGTTGCTGAATTTTTTCAATTTTTCCACAAATTTTGGTAATTGCTTGAACGGGATGCCCCAGCGGCCGAGGCCGAAATCAACGTCGAGATTGACGGGGACCGGTTTTTTGGCTTTTTTTGAAAGCGCCTCGCACAGCTCCCAGGAGTCTACCGTCGGCAGCAGGGCGTGGGCGACGACCTCCTCGGCTTGGGAAGGGAGGCAGGGCGCGAGCAAGGCCAGCGGGATTTTAACGCGGGCTTTTCTCAGCGGCAGGGCTTCCTCCAGCGTCAATACGCCCAGCGCTTGCGCGCCTTTTTCTTCCAGCAGCATGGCCACGGGAAGAGCCCCATGGCCGTAGGCGTCCGCCTTGACCACTCCCATGAGCTTCGTCCGGGGCTTGAGAATGCGGCGCACGGATTGCAGGTTGTCGGCGATGGCGGAGAGGTTGATCTCTATCCACTTGAGATGATGCATCGCCTTGATTTTAGTAAAGAAAAGGGGGGGCGCCAAAGCGGCTTTATTGTAAAATGCGCTTATGAGCCTTTTGCGTTCGGTCCGCTTCAACGTCTATCTTTTTTGCGCCCTGGCGGCCGCCGCGGCGCTGGGCACGTTCCTACCGCAGCGGGGCTTGGCGCCGCAGCAGGTGGAGCGCTTTATTGCGGCCCATCCGTTGTGGGGACCGGCGCTTGATTTTTTCGGTTTTTTCCATTTATACTCCACCGGCTGGTTTATGGGGCTTTTGGGCCTGATGGCCTTCGATATCGTCTTGTGCAAGCTCAAAAACGCTCCGCCCGATCCCGGGCTCGCCCCACTGCCGCCGGGAGAGGGGCCCGACAGCGCCGCCGACGCCGGCCCCGAAGCGCTGCTGGAAAGGCGCCTGCGCGCCGGCTTCTCGCTGCCGATGTCCCAGGCGTCCGCCTTGGCCCACGCCCGGGCCGTGCTGGAGAAAAAACGCTACCACATTCGCGCCTCGACGAGCGGCGCGGGCGCGGCTCTTACGGCTTCCAAGCACGGGCTGCAGCGCTGGGGCTCCTATGTGGCGCACGTGAGCCTGGTGGTCATTTTGCTCGGCGCCCTGTGCCGCGGGGTCTTCGGTTTCGAGGAAATTCTCCCGATCGCCGAGGGAGAATCGGTGTCCCTGCGCCGCCGCCCGTGGGAGGTCATGGTGGATAAATTCGACATGGGCTATTATCCGGGCACGCTCACTCCCCGTTTTTTCGCTTCCAATGTCCGGGTTTTTGAGCGCGGCCGGAGCTTCGCCACTGGCGGTCCAAGCGCCGCGAGCTCTGTGCGCGGCCGGAAAATCGCCGAGTCCAGGATTCTGGTCAACGCGCCGCTGTCCTTGGGGCCGCTGGGGCTGGTGCGCCTTTATCAGGCTTCGTGGGGCGCCACCGGCATGTTCCGCTCCGTGACCGTGGAGACCGCGGCCGGAGAACTCGCGCTCTCGCCCAAACAAACTCTGCGGCTCGCGCAGGGCGGCGTTTCGGCGGAACTGTTTTATCCCGATTTCGCCGTCGCGGAGGGCAACCGGGCCGCCAACCGGTCCGTGGAGCTTCTCAATCCGGCCGTGCGCTTTAGTTGGCTTCGCGCGGACGGCGCCGTTTCCCGTTTTTGGCTGTTTGATCATTGGCCGCGGATATGCTTTTTTGAGGATGAGGGCGGGAGCCTGCATGAGGCCGAGCCGCCGTTCCGGCTGAAAGCGGTCGACCCGGTCCTTTTTTCCGGGCTTCAGGCGGCCTACGACCCCGGCTATTACGTCGTGGTCGCGGGCTGTTTGGGGCTTTTGGCCGGGCTCTCGGCCCTGTTTTATCTCCACCGCCGCAAGCTGTGGATTTTGATGCGGCCCGATCCCGGCGGCGGCGGGGCGGTGTCGGTGGTCGTGGGAGGCTGGAGTTCCCGGGCGACGGACTTCCGCAGGGAATTCGACGATCTGGTCGCGGCCGTCAGGGCGGGGGGCTGAGCCGCCGGGATTTCAGCGGGGGCGAGGAGGAGATTGGAGCATGGAAGTTTTATTGATTAAGATCGGTTTCGCGCTGCTGTCGGCGTCCGTCGTCTTGTCCTTCGCGTACTTGTTTTCCAGAAACGAGAATTTCAGCTTGTGGATGTGGTACGTTCTGGGCGTGGGAATCGCCGCGCATGCGGCGGCCTTCGCCGTGCGCGTCGAGGCTTTTTGGGCCATCGCCGAGAACCGCTACTATTTCCCCATCAATTCTTTCTTCGGGGCGCTTTGCTATTTGGGCTGGGCCATGATGGTCATTTTTTGGCTGGTGGAGGGCAAGCACCGGCTGCACGTGCTGGGCGCCTTCGTGCTGCCTTTGGCTTGGATTTCCATCGGCGCCGGACTGCGCTACGCCGACCCCGCGGTCTCCGGACTGGTGCCCGCGCTGCAAAGCTATTGGATCAACATTCACCCCATCATCCTCATGACCTCTTATGCCGCTTTCGCCAACGCCTTCGGCGTCGGCTTGGCGCTCTTGATTCAAGAAAGGCAGATCAAGTCGCGCCGCCCCTCCGCCCTTTGCTACCGCCTTCCGGCCATCGAGGAGCTGGATAATCTCAACTACCGCATCATCAGCTTCGCCTTCCCCGTTCTGACCGTCGGCATTTTCATGGGCGGCGTCTGGGCCTACAACGCCTGGGGCCGGTTTTGGGGCTGGGACGCCAAGGAAACCTGGGCGTTGGTCACGTGGCTCATCTATGTGGTGTACCTGCATATGCGGCTCTTCGCGGGTTGGCGCGGGCGCAAGACCGTTTACGTGTCCATGGCGGGTTTCGCGGCGGTCGTATTCACCTTTTACGGCGTCAATTTCTTAAGCGAGCTGCACGGCTACTTGTCCGGCGGAGGCGGCATCCGGTGAGCGCGTTCCCATGGCTTTGATTCTGACGGGTTTGAGCCATCAGTGCGCGGAGCTGGAGCTCTTGGAGCTCCTGGCCGCCGCGCAGGCGGCCTCCGTGCTGGGCAAGCTCAAAAGCGCCGGCTGGGAGCGGGTGACCGTGCTCTCGACCTGCAACCGCTTTGAAATTTACGCGGAGGTCGAGCCGGAGGCGGCGGCTCGCCGCCTTGACGAATTGGAGGCTTTCGCCGGCAAGCTCGCCGGCGTCGACTTGAAGGGCAAGCTCTACCGCAAGCGGGACGCGCAGGCCGTGGAGCATCTTTTCGCGGTCGCCTCCGGCCTGGATTCGATGGTCATCGGCGAAGGGGAAATCCTGGGACAGGTGAAGCAGGCCTACGAGGCCGCCTTGGGCATGCGCCTGACGGGAAAAGTCATGAACGTGCTTTGGCAGCGGGCGCTTTACGTCGGCAAGCTGGTGCGCAGCCAAACGGCCATCGCCTCGGGGCACACCTCGGCGGCCGGAGTCGCCGTGGAGCTGGCCGAGAAAATTTTCGGGGATCTGAGCCAATGCCGTGTTCTGGTCATCGGCGCCGGAGCAATGGCCGAGACCGCGGCCAAATACTTTTTGAGCGAAAAAGTGGCGCAGCTTTACGTCGCCAACCGCACGTTCGACAAGGCCGAGTTATTGGCCGCCCGCTTCAAAGGCCAAGCCGTCCGCTGGGAGAGCTTGACCGAGACGGTGGCGCATGTGGACGTCGTTTTAAGCTCGACCGGGGCCGACAAGGCGGTCCTAAAGCGCGAGCAGGTCGAAATCGCGATGTCCGGGCGCCAAGGCAGGTCTTTGTTTATCATCGACATCGCCATGCCCCGGGACGTGGAGGAGTCGGTCCACGAACTGGAGCACGTGTACCTGTACACGCTCAAGGATTTAAAAGAGATCGTCGACGGCCATATCCAGCAGCGCCGCCGGGAGCAGAGGAGGGCCGAGGCCCTCGTCAAGGCCCGAGCTCAAGAGTTTTTTAAATGGCTGGACGCCTCGCGCGACGGAGTCCGCGCGGATTTAAAGCACGGCTTGGACGGCGCCGGGAGGCGCGCGGCGGAATGAAAATCAGGCTCGGCACGCGGGGCTCGGCTCTGGCGACGACCCAAGCTGGATGGGTGCGGCGGCGGCTGGAGGCGCTCCACCCCGGGCTGGAAGTGGAGCTGGTGATCATCACCACCAGCGGCGACCGATTTTCCATGCAGCGGCCTTTTTCCGATTCCATCCCGGGGCATGGCAAGGCGCTTTTCGTCAAGGAAATCGAGGAGGCTCTCTTAAAGGGCGCCATAGACGCGGCGGTGCATTCCGCCAAGGACCTTCCGGCCGCCCTCCTGGACGTTTTCGTCGTGGGGGCCTATCCGGCCCGGGAGGACCCCTCGGACGCCTGGGTTGCGCGGCCGGGCGGCCCCGCTTTTATGGCGTTGCCGGCGGGCGCGCGCGTGGCCAGCGCCTCGTTGCGCCGCAGGGTTCAGCTCCAGCGGCTCCGCGGCGACCTGGAGGTTGTCGCCATTCGCGGCAATATCGACACCCGCCTGAGGAAATTGGAGGAAGGCTTTTGCGACGGATTGATCCTGGCGGCGGCCGGCCTCCTGCGCCTTGGAAAAAAAGACAGGATTTCGGGGCTCTTTGACGCCGCCCAAATAGTGCCCGCCCCGGGCCAGGGCGCTTTGGCCCTCGAAATCCGCGCCGACCGGACGGAACTCCGCGGCATCGTCGGGGCGCTGGACGATCCCGACACAAGGGCGGCCGTGGAATGCGAGCGGGAATTTCTAAAGCGCATGGGGGGAAGCTGCGAGCTTCCCCTCGGCGCTCTGGCGCAGCCGGACGGGGATTGGATGCGGCTTTCGGTTTTCTGGTCGGAACTCTCGGGCAAGAACCCGGTGCGCTTGTCGGGGCGCGGGCGGCGCCGCGCGGCCGCCGAGTTGGCGAAAGATTTGTCGGAGCGCGTGCGGCAAGCGGCGGGAATGGGGCAATAAAGGAGGACTTATGCGAATTCGAAACATCAGCGTGGGCGGCAAAGCCTTTCAAGGCGTCGAAATTCCTCTACCGGAAGCGCCTCTGGTTCTGGCCTTGGGCCGGAGAGGCTACTTGATGTGCGGATACCTCAACCTGGAGGCCGCCGACAAGTTTCGCGGGACCTGCGCGGTGGTTCGCGGCGTATCGAGCGTGGAAGATATCCTGCGCGGCAAGGTGTCGGCGGTCAGCCGGCGGGCCAAGCGTCTGGGCGTGCGCGTCGGCATGAGGGGGGCGCAGGCCATCAAGAAGTTTCTTTAGGCTCCGTCACGAAATTAATGACCAATTTCGGAGCCCTGGCCTACTCCGCATTGTCGCGCCTGAAAGCGGAACCCGGCCTTAAACTCTCCCTCGACCTTCCTCACGACGACAACGTGGAAGACGCCGCCAATTCGTTTCAGGCGCTGGAGCCCCTCTTTCCAGGCGTTTGCGGCCTGCCGCCGGCCGTCTTCTCCGGAGCGGATGATTTCTCCCACAATATCGCCCTGGAGCGGCTGGAGGCCGGCGCCCGCGCCGCGGTGGCTTCCTCGGAAACGTGGCGGGCGCCCACTTTTGAGCCGGGAGAGTTCGCCGCCTTAAAACTTGAGGTTCAAATCGGAGGCCGTTTCGTCCGCCAAGCGCTTATCGACAAGCTCAGCCGCATGGGCTACCGCCGCGACAGCTTCGTGGAAAATCCGGGCGATTTCGCCGTGCGCGGGGAGGTGGTCGACGTTTTCGGCTTGGCGGGCCCGCCCGCGCGGCTTCTTTTCGACGGAAATCGCCTGGAAACCATCCGGGTCTTTGATCCCGCCACCCACCGCAGCAGCCGCCGCCTGGAGCGAGCCGTTTTTCTTCCCGCCAACCGCAAGCCCGCGCGCCCGCTGCGCGGCTGGCTCGGCGCGGATTGGAAAGAGCATCAATTGCAGGAGGGCTTTAAGTCCCACGCGAGCTTCCAAGGCAGCGTCGACTTGGCGCTGCGCCAGATACGGCAATGGGGCGAGTCCGGCTGCCGCGTTTTTCTCTTCTCCTTGAACCGGGGAGAGGAGGAGCGGCTGCAGGAGCTTTTGGACTTGAAGGAGTTCGCCCCGGGCGTGTGCCAATTTTTGATCGGGCCGCTGGCCTCGGGCTTTTTTCACGAAAGCGGCCGCGCCGCCTTTTTGACCAGCGGAGAGATTTTCAACCGCTCCTACCGCGTTGGCTACGGGCGTTGGGCCGGGGCGGCGCGTGCGTCCGGGCCGAAGCGATTCGGCTGGGCCGATTTGAGGGCCGGCGATTACGTGGTGCACCGCCATTACGGAGTGGCCCGCTATCTGGGAATGAAAACGATCCAAGAGCAGGACTGCCTGTGCCTGGCGTTTAAGGGCGAGGACAAGGTGTACGTGCCGCTGCATGAGTTCGGCATGGTGCAAAAATTTATCGGCGCCGACGGAAAAAGGCCGAAGCTCTCCTCGCTCAACACGCGCGGCTGGGAGGCGGTGCAAAACCGCGTCAAGGAGGGGGTGCGGGAGTTGGCCGCCGAGCTGCTGCGCTCGGAGGCGCTGCGCCGCGCCCGGCCGGGCCACGCCTTCGCTCCGGACGGCCATCTCGAAGAGGAGTTCGCCCAAGCCTTCCCTTTTGAGGAAACGCCCGATCAAAAAAAAGCCATCGAGGAGATCAAGCGCGACCTATGCTCGCCGCGCGCCATGGAGCGGCTGGTGGTCGGCGACGTCGGCTTCGGCAAAACCGAGGTCGCCATGCGCGCGGCTTTTAAATGCGCGCTGGGCTGCCGCCAGGTGGCGGTGCTGGTGCCGACCACCATCCTGGCCGACCAGCATTTTCACACCTTCAGAAAGCGCTTCGCCGAATATCCGGTGAGCGTGGGAAGGCTCTCCAGGTTTCAATCCATTAAGGAGGAAAAACAAACGCTCGCCGGCCTGCAGACGGGCGTTTGCGACGTCGTGATCGGAACGCACCGCCTGCTGCAAAAAGACGTGCGCTTCAAGGATTTGGGCCTAGTCATCGTGGATGAGGAGCACCGCTTCGGGGTCAAGGACAAGGAGCGGCTCAAGAATTTAAGAAAAAACGTCGATTTTCTGGGGCTTTCGGCGACGCCCATTCCGCGAAGCCTGTATCAATCCATGGCGGGGCTTAAATCCATCTCTTTGATCGAGACGCCGCCGGCCGGAAGGCAGGCCGTGCAGACCGTCGTCTCGGCGTGGGATGAGGCCATGGTGCGCGGGGCGATCCTGCACGAGCTGGAGCGGGGAGGGCAGGTTTATTACGTCCACAACCGCGTTCAAACCCTGCCGCAGAGGCTGGCTTATTTGCACGGCCTCTTGCCGGGCGTGCGCATTCAAATGGCCCACGGACAATTGTCGGGGGCCGCTTTGGAAAAGACGATGTGGGAGTTTTTCCATAAAAAATTCGACGTCCTGGCGGCCTCCTCGATCATCGAATCCGGCCTGGACAATCCAGCGGTCAACACGATGATCATCGAAAACGCCCACGAGTTCGGGTTGGCGCAGCTTTATCAGCTCCGCGGGCGCATCGGCCGCGAGAGGCAGAAGGCCGCGTGCTACCTGCTCCACGGGGCCGGCGCGGCGTCGCAGATGAGCGAGGAGGGCGCCAAGCGCCTGGAAGCCTTGCGCGAGTTCTCCGACCTCGGCTCCGGCTTTCGCCTGGCGATGCGGGATTTGGAAATGCGCGGCGCCGGCGATCTCATCGGAAGCCGGCAGCACGGCTTCCTGAGCGCCGTCGGCCTGGAGTTTTACTGCGATCTATTAAACGGAGAAATCGACAGGCTCAAGGGCGCGGGCGCGGCGGACGCGCTCCGGGATCAGGCCGTATGGATGGACGTCAAGCTGCCCATGTCCATTCCCCCGGAGACCTTGCCCAGCGAGATGGAGCGCCTCAATTTCTACAAGCGCATCCTCAATGCCGATGTAAAAGCGCTCAATGCCATCCAGGCGGATTTGGCCGACCTGTGCGGGCCTTTGCCGGAACCGGTGGGCAATTTATTTCACGCCGCGCGCCTGCGGGAGGGCTTCAAGGGGACCGGCATCCGCTCGATTCTTCAAAAATCGGCGCAGGCATTGGAACTGCGCTGGCAGCCCGGCCGGGAGGTTTCCGCGGCCAAGCTGCGGCGCTTTTTGAGCGATTACGCCGGCCGCATCCAGTTTCTTTCCTCTCCCGAGGGAGACGGCTTCCGGGTGACGCTGGAGGAGTCCTCTCCCCTGAATTTTTTGGAGGACGTGCTGGCGGTTTTGAAAGCCAAGGTTTAGCCGCGCCACATTTTGTACAATGACTCCCGTTCGAGCCAAGGCGGCGGGCATGCGCTATGACGCTTCGCAAAAATCATCAGCGGCCGTGGAAAATTCAGGCATGAGCGCCGCCGCCGGCCGGTTTCGCGCGGCCGGAGCTACGCCACTGGCGGTCCAAGTGCCGCGAGCTCTGCGCGCGGCCGGAGCTTCGCCACTGGCGGTCCAGGTGCCGCGAGCTCTGCGCGCGGCCCTCGGCGCCGCCGGCATGTCGGCGCTTTTGGCCGGCGGATGCAGGCCCGGGCACAAGGCGCTGGCCCGAGTGGGGCCGCTGACGATCACGCAGGAGGAGTTTGAAAGAAAGCTCGACGACGTTTCGCCGGAATACCAGAACTATGTGAGGGCCCCCAGCGGCCGCCGGCAGTTTTTAGACGTTCTGATCCGGGAAAAAATAATTTTGGCGGCGGCGCGGGATTCCGAAGTGCCCCGTTCTCCGGGATACCGGACGGAAATCAAGATCATGCAAGAGGAGCAGCGGCAGCGCCTGGCGGAATTCAAGGACGATCTTCTGACCAAGCTGTGGCTCGAGAGCCTCAAAGAGCGCAGCTTGCTCAAGGTGAGCGACGGGGAGGTCGTGGAATATCACAGGCGGCATCCCAACGAGGTGAAGCTCTACCACATTTTGGTCGGCTCGGTCGAAGAGGCGGACCAGATTTACAAGCAGGTGCGCGGCGGGGCTAATTTCCAAAAGCTGGCGCGGACCAAATCTCTGGACGCCGAAACGGCCTCTCAAGGCGGCGCGCTGCCGGCCTTCATTTACGGCGAAATTCTTCCCGAGCTCGACGACGTCGCTTTCCGCATGAAGCCCAACGAGATTTCAGGCGTGATCCGAAGCAAGTTCGGCTATCACATCATCCACAAGGAGTGGGAGAAGCAGGCGTCTTTGGACCTGGTGAAAAACCGCATCCGCAAGCTTCTTGAGAAGAACAAGCTGGACGCCCACTTGGCGTCCATTCAGGACAAATATCCCGTGGAGGTGCTGGATGAAGAATTTCATTGATTTTCGCGGAGGGCTGGGCGCGGCCGGAGCTTCGCCGCTGGCGGTCCAAGTGCCGCGAGCTCTGCGCGCGGCCGTCGTGGCCGCTCTGATTTTGACGCCGGCGGCCGGTGGGTTGAACGCCAAGGTTTTAGACGACACGGTGGCGACCGTCAACGGCAAGCCGATCCTGCTGTCGGAATACCAAAAGCGCCTGGAGAGCATCATCGCCTACTACCGCAAGGCGTCGCCCGGGATTTTGCGCTCCACGTCGGCGGTGTCGGAGCTCAAGACCAAGGTGCTCGATCAAATCGTCGATGACGCCATTTTGGCCCAGGAGGCCCAGCGCCAGAGCATCAAGGTGCGCGCCCGCGAGCTGCAAAACGGCGTGGATGAAGTCAAGGGCAAGTTCAGGCGGGACGCGGAGGGCAACGCCCTTCCGGACGAGGAAGGCGAAGCCGCTTTTCAGAAAGAGCTTAAGCAGGAAGGCCTGAACTACGAGCAGTTCGAGGACAGGATCCGCAATCAAATCATGATCCGCAAGCTCATCGACAAGGCGATCAAGCCCGAGGTGGAAGTCCCCAAGGATTCAGACGTCCAGGAGTATTTCAAGCGGATTCAGTTCGTGGTGGATGGCGGCACCGGCGCCCTGGAAGGGATGTCCGAGCGCGAGGCTCAGGAAACGCGCCTGGTCGTGCAGCAGATCAAGGAAGCCACCTCCGAAAGAATTCGGGCCAGGCACATTTTGATCGAATTGCCTCCCAAAGCCTCGCTCGTGGAAAAGTCGCAGGCGCTCAATAAAATCAAGGATATTCAAAAAGACCTGGAGGACGGCGAAGATTTCGCCGAGCTGGCCCGGGCGCATTCCGAGGACCCGGGCAGCGCGCAGAGGGGCGGGGATTTGGGCCCCATCATCCGGGGCATGATGGTTCCCGAATTTGAGAAGGCCGCCTTCGCCCTGGCCGTCGGGGAAATCAGCGATATCGTGCAGACGGAGTTCGGCTATCATATCATCCGGGTGGAGGAAAAAAAGGCCGCTCAGAAATTGAATTTTCAGGATGTCAAAGAGGAGATGCGGCAATTCCTCTACAATTCGAAGCTGCAGAAAAAACTGGAAGAACTGGTCCTCGCGTTAAGAAGAACCGCCAAAATAGAAGTATTCTTGCCCAAAGAAGATTGACCATGGGCCGGCCGCTCATCGCCGTTTCCATGGGCGATCCCGAAGGGATCGGGCCGGAGGTGGTCGTCAAGGCGTTGCGCCGCCGCGAGGTTCAGCGCGCTTGCCGTCCGCTCCTCATCGGCCTGCCGTCCGTCTTCAAGCGCTGCGGTTGGAAAGAGGGCTTGGCGCCGGTGCTGCCTATCGGCCTGGACTCCGCCTTTCCTTTTGCCGAGAGCGAAAGGGGCGCCCTTTCTTTCAAGGCCTTCAGTTTGGGAGCGCGATTGGCGCTGCGGGGAAGAGCGCGGGCCGTCGTGACCGCGCCGATTTCAAAGACCGCTTGGAAAAAAGCGGGAATCGCCTATCCCGACCATACCTCTTACCTTGAAAAAGCCGCCGGGGTCCCGCATGTGGAAATGGCGTTTGCGGCCGGAAACCTGAGGGCCGTGGTGGTGACCCGCCACAGGTCCCTTTTAAACGCGATCCGCGATTTGAGCGTCGAAAAAGTCGTTCAAGTCGCGAGCCTGTTCGCGCGCTCTTTTTTCAGGGCCTCGAAGCTGGTTCTTTGCGGGCTGAATCCGCATGCCGGAGAGGGGGGGCTTTTCGGCGGCGAAGAGGAAAGGATTTTGAGGCCGGCGGCCGCGCTATTAAGGAAGAGGGGGATTCAAATCGACGGCCCCGTCGCGGCCGACAGCGCCTGGGAACAACACTATAAAGGAAGGTACGACGGCTTGGTGGCCCTCTACCACGACCAGGCCCTGATGCCGCTTAAAGTCGCGGCTTCCGGCAAGATCGTCAACTGGACCATCGGCTTGCCGATGATCCGCACGTCCCCGGCCCACGGAACCGCCTTCGACATCGCCGGCAAAGGCGTCGCCGACCCTTCCTCCATGATCGAGGCGATCCTCTTCGCGGCCGAATTATCTCGCCGAAACACCCTGAAATACTAGCCTGAATTCTGCAATTGAGGCGAAATTGCCGTCTCAAGGCGCCGTACACAATTATGCAGAATTCCCCGCAGGGCGTGCAGCGTTGGCGCTCTGCGACAATGCTGCACGAGGTTGCCCAGGGCGAAGCCCATCCTGCGCACTGCGCAGGGAATTCCCAAACTGGGGAATTGGGGCTAGTCCGAAATCCGGGGCAGATGCGCCGTTTAACCCAGGACCATTCCCAGCGGGACCGCCCAAAGGCGGTCCCCCAGCCTCACCGCGGCTTCGCCGTTGTACGCGAGAATGGCGGCTCGGCAGCGGGGAGTCGCCGCGAGGAAAGCCCTCAACCCCGAGAGTTCCTTATCGTTCCATCGGGTTGCCGACTTCACTTCAATGGCAAGGCAATCGCGGCCGGCCTCAATCACGAAATCCACCTCGTGGCGGCCTTGGACGTTCCAGAAAGCCAGCCGCGCCTGCGGCCAATGGGCTGCGAGGATGGCCTCAAGGTTTTGGCCGGCATAGGTTTCGAACAGGGCGCCTGCCAGCGGATCCCCGGCGATCGCGGCCGGCGACCCGATGCCGGCCAAGTAGCAGGCAAGTCCGGAATCCGATATATAAATTTTTGGGGATTTAATAAGCCGGGAAGCACGGTTGGAGAGAAACGGTTCCAGGCGGCGGATCACGAAGGATGCTTCCATGAGTCCCAGATACCGGGCGGCCGTCGTCGCCTTGAGCTTCGCGTCGCGGGCCAATTCGCTGGGCGATAGGAGATTGCCGCCGCGCATCGCCGCAAGGCGCATAAGGCGCCGGAATGTCAGAAGATCGGCCACTTGGCTGAGGTCGCGGATATCCCGTTCCAGATAGGTCTGCTCATAGCCTTTGAACCAAAGCGAAACGTCGCGCAACCCTCCGAGCGCCACGGGGGGCATGCCTCCTTCGAATATTTCTTTCGCGGCGATTGGCGGCCAGCGTCCTTGCCTGGGCCAATGCGCGGATTCAAAGAATGCTTTTAGAACAGGCGGCGTCTTGCCGGCTCCCATCGTTTCACGTCGCGAAAAGGGGCTCAGGGCCAGGTAAACCGCGCGGCCGGCCAAGCTCTCGGAAACATTCCTCAGCAGAGCGAAGTTCGCTGAACCGGAGAGAAGAAAGCGTCCCGGCCGGCGGTTTTGATCCACCGCGCGCTTGACCGCGACCAGCAGCTCGGGGCAGCGTTGGGCCTCGTCGATCGTCAGCGGTTCGGGGGAATTAAGCATCCCGTCCGGATCGTTGCGGGCCGCTTGAAGCTGGGCGAAGTCGTCCAAGGAAACATAGCGGCGCCTTTTAAATCTAGGGTCTTCGCCAAGCAGGGTGCTCTTGCCGGCTTGCCGCATTCCGGTCAACACCACGACCGGCATATCCACTAAGGCGTTTTGGATGACGGGCGCGATGTCGCGGGGGCGGTAGA
>JACQRQ010000195.1 GCA_016206405.1 Elusimicrobiota bacterium
ACCACACCTACGCCGACAACGGGACTTACACCGCGACCGCGACCGTGACCGATGACGACGGCGCCGCCGCCGCCAAGTCCTTCACCGTCACCGTGGCCAACGTCAATCCGACAATCGCCCAAGCCTCTCCTATCCAGGATGACGAGGGGACCTTCATCACTTTGGCCACCATCTTCACCGACCCCGGCTTCGACCACAGCCCGGCGGATCCCGCGAAAGCCACTCAGGAAACCTTCACCGCCAACATCGACTGGGGCGATGGGCACACCGAGCCGGTAGGCGACATCACTTTCCTTTGGACGAGCGGCCTCCGCTCTCCCAACGACGTTAACGGCGCTCAGGCCGCTTTGACCCAAGGCTCGGTCTCGGCCCAGCACGCCTATGCCGACAACGGCGCCTATATAATCCGCTTGGCCATTACCGATGACGACCTGGGCAGCACGACGAGCTACGTGCAGGTGACGATCGGCAATGTCACACCGACCGTTGTTGCCGGCGCCGACCAGATCGCGGCCGCCGGAGGCTTGATCCATGTCGGCGGGACCGTCGCCCCCAAGATCCTCACCGCTCTCAAGCCCGGACAGACGGACCCCGAAAATTTCATGTTTGGCGTCATCGTCACGGCGCCGCCGGTGAATTATTCCGACCCCGGATTCGACAACAACGTGCCTGCGGATGCGTGCGCGTATTATCCGGGCAGCTTCGGCCTTCCGGCCCCCTGCCCCAGCAGCGAGGACTTCGACGCTCTCATCGATTGGGCCGACGGAACGAGTTCAGCAGAGCCGGAGGTGACCGAAACCGAGTATCCGGGCAGCGAAGGGGTTTTGACCACCGGCACAGCCGCTGCTCTGCACCGCTATCTGATCAACGGCATCTATCCGATGGCGGCCTACCTGAGGGATGATGATAATGCCACCGGCCAGGACGGCTACAACATCACCGCGGACGTGGAGCCTCCGGTCACCGGCATCTTTCACGCCGGCAACATCAGCTACGACAGCGGCGTCACCTTCGACGTCGAGGTCTTTGTGGATGCCGGTGTGGTCAACCAGCTTCTGCCCGTCGACCCGATCGTCAACAACGTCGCCTTCGGCGTTCAGTGGACCTTCCTCAAGGATCTCTCGGCGGACGGGGAAGCGGCCCTATTCACCCTCAACGGCGCGCAGGGGCAGACCGATCCCTTTACACTGCAGCAGGAAGGCTTCCACCGGCTGGAGTGGTTCGGCGTGGACAACCGGGGCAACGAGGAGGGCTACAAATACGGCGAGTTGAGCGACGGGCACAAATTCCTGAATATCGGCGTGGACAAGACACCGCCGGATACGACCCTGCACGTGGACGACGAGATCGTCTTCGGCCTGCGCATCATCGACACCCAGACCCCGATATCGCTCACGGCGATCGATCCGCCCACTGCCGACCCCGATTTTACGCCGATCGCAAGCGGCGTATTGGACGTTTATTACACCATCGACGGTTCGAGCAACCCGGTTGTCTGGAATTCGGCCAATCCCATCTTCCTGCCGCTCGGCACCCACACGGTCACGCACTGGGCCGAGGACAAGGTACACAACGAGAGCGAGCACATTACGGAAACCTTTGTCGTTTTCCCGCCGTGTCCCGAGAAAATGCTCGCCGCGACCGCATCGGTCGAGCTCAAGGGGACGGTCCAGACGGGCTATCCCAGTCATCCGACGCAAATCTGCGCCAACAACCGGATCTATGTCAACGGCGATGTCAACGTCTACGGGGACCTTGAATCTCCTGTTATCGACAAAAGCGGCGGCAATCTGAGCATCAACGGGCAGGAAATTTTGCAGTCGCCCGCTCTGCCCTCCGTTCTTTTGGACATGGCGCCGATCGTGGCCCAGTACTCCGTTGATAACGACAACGCTCGGATTCCGGCGGGCTTTGTGACGGCCGAGGGCGGACTCTTGCTGGGTTCCAAGGATGTTCTGGAACTGCCCGGCGGCCAGTACTACTTTACAAGCCTGACGATCAGGGGACAAGGACAACTCATCGCGAGCGCGACGGCGCAAATTTTGGTCAATGGACCCGTTAGCGTCGCAGGACAGGGCGGAGGCGGAACCTTCAACGAGTCCGGGCCGGACGAAAAGATGTGGCTGTTCGTGGCCTCGCCGGATCAGGTGGACCTGACCGGTATCGGCCGGGCGGTCTTCCGCATCTACGCGCCGCTAAGCCACCTTAAAATCGGCGGAAGCGCCCGCGTCGCCATGTGCGCTTACGTCCAGAGCGCCATGCTCCACGGCACGTCCATGGTGTTGGCCAGCGGCGATGTTCTGCCCCCGCCGCCAGGCTCCGACAGCGACGGCTCCTCCACGGCCAGTCTGGACGCCCTGGGCGCCGATCCGACCTTCCAGTTGGGCGAGGTGTACGCCTATCCCAACCCGGCCAAGCCGCCCTACATGCCGACCCTGCACATTGAAGCGGGACTGGCCGATGAAGTGCAGATACGCATCTACGACGTGTCCGGCGGGCTGGTGCATGAGGCGACTTTGAGCGCCGCGCCTATCGTCATTGACAACAAATACGCCTACGAATACCGGTGGGACACCTCCGGCGTTGGAAGCGGCGTCTACATCTACGCCATCACCGCCAAGAAATCAGGCTACCCGGACCTCAGAGCCACCGGCAAATCCGCGGTCATCAAGTAGCTTTCTTCCCGTACGCCCCGCCTAGGAGCGAGTACTTCCCAATTGGTGGATGCTAGGGTGCCTCTTGGATAAACTCGGCCGGCAAAAGCTATCCGATAGCTTGGTCGGCTGGGTCAAGAATTCCACTCTGCGACCTCTCGACCCGACAGCGCCGCTCGCTGGAGCTTTGGAGAGCCGCAAGTGGAACCTCCTGGTCAACGCCCGAGTAGAACCGGAAGGATTATTTCTCAAGCCGCGATTACTCACTGGCGCAACGTCGCGTCCTGGCCTCAAGACGCCCAGTCGAGCAGGACCTGATTCTATGCCGTGGTCTTGTTGAGCTATTCCAGGACGCCGCCCTGTCCAGAGATATTCTCTTGCGCGGTGGGACAGCCCTCCATAAGTTGCTCGTCACATCGCCACATCGATATTCCGAAGACATCAACCTCGTGCAGATTGCCGCGCGGCCTATCGGCGCGATCCTGAACGCCATCCGCTCGCGGCTTGATCCTATCTTGGGAACACCCCTCGCCCTGGTTTGAGAGACAGGTTGAGGTCCGCACCTACGCATTCGACGAGATCCTGGCCACTAAGCTACGTGCGCTCTACCAACGGCGCAAGGGGCGAGATCTTTTCGATTTATGGATAGGCCTCGGCATGAAGGAAGCCGATCCGGCACGGATTGTTAGGATTTTTCGTTTGGAAGGGCGAAATAAAATTTGGTTCCCTTTCCCAATTGGCTTTCCACCCAAATTCTTCCGTTGTGCGCCTCCACGATCCCCTGCGCAATCGCCAACCCCAAACCGGTCCCAGGGATTTTTTCCCCCGCCGCGTCGGATTGTATCCGGTAAAAAGGCAGGAATATTTTCTTTTGGTCTTCGTCCGTCATTCCAGGGCCTTTGTCCGCGACGCAAAGCACCGTCGCCTTTTCGTTTTTCATTATTCTCACCAAAATATCGCCCGCGCCCTGCGGAGTATACTTAAGCGCATTCGAAATAAGGTTGGTAATCACCTGGCTGATTTTGTCTCTGTCGGCGAAAACATCCATCTCGCCGTTATTGACGGAGGATTGAACCCGGATTTTCATCTTCCTGGCGTCGCCCAGCGGGGCCAGAATCCGGACGGTTTCAGCGGCTAAATCGCGCAGAGAAAATGGTTTTTTTGAAAGCTGCATTCGGCCGGCCCTGATCTTGAACAAATCCAGCGTTTCCTGCAGCGCTCTTTTCATGCGGTCCGTCGCCACGCGCATCGTGGCGAGCGCCTGTTGAGTTTTCTCGCTGCCCAAATCCACACCGTCGTGCCATAGATCGACGTAGCCCCGGATGCCCGCCAGGGGAGCGCCAAGGTCATGCGTCAGGGAGCGCACAAAAAATTGCTGTGCTGAATAGAGATCCTCCAACTTTTTCGCCATGTGGTTAAATTCGGTCGCCAGATAGCCTAGTTCATCCGATCTTTCCATGTCGATGCGCTTTTCCCATTTTCCCTCGCCGATAGAGCGAACGGCCGCCACCAGTTGTTCAATCGGCCGAGTGAAAGTTAACGCCAAAAGCATCGCGCCAAAAAATCCAATCAACAGCACGCCGACGCCGACCCACACCAACCCCCACATGATCACGTATAATTCCTTAAGGATCAATTGTCGGACTATTTCTTCATAATATTCCACCCGCACGACGGCCAATTTCTCCGCGCCATGATAAATGGGGGCCGCAAGCTCGCGAATGTTTTCTTGCGCATCTTTTACATGCCGCATGGCGGGAGCCTCAATCGACAGGGCCCAGAATCCATCGGCATCTTGCCTCACGGTGCCCATAAATCTCGTGTCGGTGTGAACGGAAAACTGCCCATCCGGCAATTGAAGGGCGACGGACTTCACCATCGGGTTCCGCTTATACTCTTTGAAGTAATAGACGACTAAGAAATCGTTCTTAGTGATGATGGCCTCTTTGGCCACCCCGGCCAGCTTATCCATATTGCTGGATTCTTGGCGCCACGTCTTTTGAATTAAATAGCGGTATTCAGACACCCAAAGCATTAATGCGAGCGCCGCAAGCATCAAAAGGACTTGCCCAAATACAAAAAATTCCAATTTTCTTCTTAATGTCATGTGAATTAATGAATCACGATATTTAGCCTGCGGCCCGTCAAATTCACCGGCATCCCCATTTTGCCTGCCTTAACGGATGATGATCAGCTTGCCGAGTTTTTTCTCCGTGGCGCTTTCCATGATAAAGAGGTATACGCCGCTGGCCACGGACTCCCCCTCCTCATTACGCGCATCCCATTTAAGCTCTCCATCGCCGTCGCTCTCATACAACGTTTTTACCAATTTCCCTGTTACCGTGTAAATCCGGATGTTCGCGCGGCTGGAAAGGTCGGTAAAGGTTATATGGGTGTGTCCCAAAGCCTCTCTGAAAGGAACCGGATAAGCGTGCGCATTGCCAAGGAAAGTATCCAAGGTGGAAACCATCGTGTAGACACCTAATCCCTTTATTGGCGCGATCACCTGATTTTCAACCGGATCCACCTTCGTATCTAGGATGCGTATCCACCGCCGATCTTCTGGATTCAAGGCAAAGACCGCAAGGTCCTTTTCCTTGACCTTCGGGAACAAACCGTCCACAAAGCCGTCCTGATCCTCATCATCGTAGCCTGCAACCATAATTACGGGCTTAAGATCTCCCACCTCTTGCGCCGGCTTCTTAAGACGGCTCGGGTAGAACGGAATATCATCGACCACCCCCTTGGAGTCGACCAAGTAGAGTTCGATGGTTGTTGGCTCAATCGGCTTCAGTGCCCCGTCGGTGTTATCGACAAGCTTGCTGCTGGCCGTGAGGATATCGGTGACTTCCACTGTGACGGGATCCTCAAGAACCTTCGTATTGGCAACGATCGCGACATCTCCTTCAAGAGCGTCGGGCGGTAGTCTGAGGAAGGACTTTTTGCCGATGCTGACGACGTTTTCAACGCTTTTGTCGAGTTCGGTCTGGAAGCGCGTAATGAACTCATCTATGAAGTTGTTTCCGGCCAGATCCATCAACCCAGTCGAAACGCGTAGCTCATAGGTGTAGCCTTTGACCAATGCCGTGCTGGGAATCACTGCGGCGTCGACGCCCGTCGTCGCCAAGGTGATCTCTATCGGTACGCTCGAACTGAGCACTTTGCCGGTGTTGTCACGAATAGCCTTCATCTCAACGCTGCTCAGCAGGCTGCTTTCACGAACTCTCTCGCTGAACTCGATCCGGAAGCTCGGGCTGGTGATCACGACTCCATAGAAGGTCCCGTCGGGCGTCACCAGGGAGGCCGGGGCGACGATTTTGACGATGTAGGGGCGCACGTTTTTCTGCTGGAAGGTTGCCGTGGAAATATTCGAGAAGCCGCTTTCCAACGCCTGTCCGAGAAATTCGGGCGCGCCCCTGTCAACGGCGGACAGCTTGTAAGTGTTTGTGGCGCCAAACGCCAGGTTGGTGTGCAGGAACGAGCTTGCTGCTGAATCGATCTTCAGCGTATAAGCGTCGCTAAAGTCATAAGGAGCCGTGGAATCCACATAGAGGCGGTAGAAGTTGAGGTCAGGCGCCGTTACGGCCTCCCAAGTCAAAGCAATGCCTTCCGGTCCGGCAAGGGCCGCTAGGTTTGCAGGGGACGGTGGCGGATTATCCTGAAGCAGGATCCTCGCTTGCTGCCCAGGGGTGGCGGCTTTAACGTCTATCGGCGAAATATTGCCGCCATCATCGATGCTCTTGATGGCGAAGTAATAGGTCACGCCGGGTTCCAGATCAACGGTAAAGCCTTGCCACTCGCCTCGCGCCGCCGGAGTGCTGGGCTCTCCAAACGCCTCGATAGCGCCGTTGAACCAGGCGGTCGTGTCTCCGCCCAATGAGTCGACGCTGTACGTAGCGTACCGCAAATCGTAAGCAGCGACCGGATCCAATGACGGAACCGCGATTTGGGTGTCTTCCGATGGCGCGGTCCATTCCAAGAGCAACTGGCCTTCCGCCCCAGGAACGGCGTTGAGATCCACGATCGGTTCCGGAGGCCAGATGTCGCGCAGACGAATGCTGATTGTGAACGATCCCGAAGAGTCGGCGGCCCAAGCTGTGACCGGCGCCATGCTCAAGGAGGCAAAGCTCCCCTGCATCGCGATGAAGAACATCGCAATTAGTCCGCGCCAGCCGTTTTTCAGCCTCGACCTCTTCATTTAAGTCCGATCGTCTCCATGCCGGCCTTCGGCGTCAAACCGCCTGCCGTTGCGTTCACGACACGCAATAAGCCGCACACCTATCGCCCAATATGCTAGGCCTGCCATTTCCATCCTTTCACCATAAAACCTCGTTGGACATTTTTTACCTCAAACGCTCCCCTCCATCAGTAAATCCCCTAAAAACAAACCCTTCATCAGGTCATGAATGCGCGTGTTGAGCTCCTGCACCAATGCCGACTCCTCTGCCTTGGCGCTCTTTCCGGACGCCCTCACCGCCTCCATCACCTCCATCACATTGATGCTGCTTACAGGCCTCTCCAAGCCAAACCCACGCCCTTTCCACGAGCTCACGATCCCTCCCTTTGCCAACGCATAAAGCACCTTCTGGCAGTAGCACTCCGGTATCCCCTGCGCCCGCGCCACCTCCCTCACTTCCACGTGCTTACCAGGCCTCTTGGCCAACTCCATCAAGCACCGTATGGCATAGACCATCGTCTGATTAATCATTGTCCTTCCCTCCTTGCATTTCTCCGTTAAGATAATCGCCTCCAAAAACACCTCCGATCTTTGTGTCTCTCCCAGCCCCAACCTCCTGCCGCTCGCGCCTCCGCATGAGACTCCCCAGTCTCAGTTGTATATCTCCGCCGTCACCGTCACCGACACCGTCTTCTCCGTTTCCGACGTCGACGTCGGAGGCAGCTTCCACTGCATCCTCAGGTTCCGGCTCACGTTCAACTGCAGGCTGTCCTAGTCCTGATTGCCCTCGTACTTGCCCGTACCGTCCCCCACCTGCTCCGCAGACG
>JACQRQ010000189.1 GCA_016206405.1 Elusimicrobiota bacterium
GTACCGTAACTCTGATACAGTTATGGTCGGGGTTCGACTCCCCGTAGCTCCACCACAGAGTGCAAAAAAGGGCCTCCTACTTGGAAGCCCTTTTTTTAGCATTTCTGCACCACAACCCTGATACACATATATTCTAAAACTCCAGCCACCTTTTGTAAATAAATTTGTACCGGTACAAAACCTAGAGCGGATTTTAGAAGAACCATAAAAAGCGCACATATGAAAATCGCCTGCCGAAACAGCTCAATAAGGGATAAATTGAACACAAGATCTCCATGTGAAGACTTCCTGTAGCACTTAAATTTGGAAAGAACAACTCGCAAGACTTGGTTTGAGGTTCTTTCCGCCAGCCCGAGCGCAGAATTGCCTCGTAGCCGGACTAGAACCACAAAAAATTGAAGAGAAGGGAAAAAGGGCAGCGGCCCCCGCACGCCGAAACGCACGGGGGCCGCCACCGGGGCGCGCCGCGGGGACAGCGCACCCACCGGAAGCCGTTGGCAGGGGATGCCAGGCGGGACGGCCACACCGAAGTGCGGCCGGCAGGCTTCCGGTTGAGCCGATCACGGGGCGACGGGCGCCATGTGGCCCTGCATGAACACGTTGGTCCACGTGGCGGGGTTGGGGGTCCCGCTCACGTGACCACCGGCCGGCACCGGGATCCCGGCGACGGACGGCCAGGTCGCGTCACACTGCCCATCGGCGGGGAACAGATCGATACAGGGCGCGCCGGGCGGCAGGGTCGGGGCGACGCCGGTCCCGTTGGTCCAGATCACGAAGCTGTGCCACGGGTCGGCGGTGACCACGAACTCCGAGGTGAAGAACCACGCCTTGAGGTAGCTCTCGTTGCCGAGAATCCCGAGGGTGATCGAGTAGTCCGCAGGGACGTTGCCCTCGAAGTCCTCGCCGTCGCCGGCCTCCAGCTTGAGGACGCCTCCCTGCCCGAAGTAGATCGTGATCCGCGCCACGATCTCGTCGGCGCAGTCCGGATCCGACGCGTCAACCAGGTCGTCGTCATCATCGTCGAAGCCGTTCTGACAGAACTCCAGGTTCGCAGCGGCGCACTCGGGCGCCAGGGCGCACTCGGGGTCCTCGCAGTCGACTTCGCCATCACCGTCGTTGTCCTCGCCGTCGTTGCAGTCCTCGGGCTCCGGCTCCATGCAGCCGAGGTTGCCGTCGGGGATCTGTCCGTTGGGGCAGGAGCAGTCGGGGTTGCAGTTCGCACCGCCGTCGCAGGCCTCGTCCACGTTGAGCACATCGTTGCCGCAGAGGTCGGGAGGCGGGCACTCGCCGGGGCAGTCGTTGTCGCACCCGTCGATGAACCCATCGGCGTCGTTGTCCTCACCGTCGTTGCACACGGCCTCCGGGCAGTGCCCGGGGTTCAGCATCTCCGGGTCGTAGCCCACGCAGATGGCCGCATCGCAGAATCCGCCGCAGGGCACGAGGCCCGGGCGCGGCGTGACCACGATCGGCAGCACATCGCCGTGCAGCTCGCCCTCGGGGGCCGGCTCGCCGCCGTCCTCGATGCCGCTCGCGGGGACCATTCCCCCGTCGGCGGCCGCTTCCTTCTCCTTGTCACCGGGGTTGTCGCTCGTGCAGGCCGGCATCAAGCCGACCAGCAGCATCGCCGCCACGCAGGCGGCCTTCATCGCGTCGTAACAACGCATCGCTCTCACGCTCCTGTATCTCGGGGCGCGCACTTAAGCGGCCCCAGCCTTCGTTGGGCCCGCAGCACCTCGCCACGGAGCCCGTCCATCAGCCGGCCGGAACCCCCGGCCTGGCTTCTTTACAAAACCCTCCACGCCATCAAGAGCAGCCGAAGCCACCCTCTTAAGCGCGTCGGGCCAAAGCCACGACCGGAGTCCGGCGCCTCAAAAAGCACGCCGCACGCCGACCGAGTTCCAGACCGCCATCATCGATTTTTTTGAATGTTTTTCTACGCAAGGGGAAATCCCCGTACGCAATTGGTGGGCACAAAAATCTCCTTTGTACGCCACACCAATCATTCTCTTCTATCGACTAGGACCGTCCATCATGGAGACAATCTGTGGGCGCCCGCGCCATAACAGCGCAGGCGCCCACCCTTAAGAAAGTGCCCGCTTTCTGAAAGTCTTTAGCCCGCAAGAGGCCGTTTAAAGCCCTTACGGAGCCCTTTTGTCCCCATGGTGGACGCTCCTAGTCTATTTGTCTTGCGAGTTGTTAAAGGTCTTCTAATTGGCTACTACGAGCCGTACTCTGAACCACTTAAAGCGGCTCGAACAAGGCACGTCGAAGGCTATGAATACAAACATTATGCGGGCATCCTATAGCCAATAGCTAATTAGGGGAGGAACTATACTATAAAAACAGCACTACGTCAATTTATTTCTAAAGAGGAGCATAAACATGCTCTGCACATTACAAAAACTAGTAGATAGCCCATTGCAAGTACTTCTCGAATCAAGCAAAAAATGTTATAATATACCTAAATATTGGGGTAAAATTAAGCTAGCAAATGGGCACTTCAAACTATCAAATTGAGCAATTGCAAATCGACATTGCCAGAAAGAATAAGGAGATAGAACTATTA
>JACQRQ010000190.1 GCA_016206405.1 Elusimicrobiota bacterium
ATATCTCGGCTACGTCCACCGCTACGCCTACGATGATTTTTATGCCCCGGCCTACGAGCTGGCGGAAAAGTACGCAGTTCCGGTCGTTTTCCACGCCGGCGACGCCTCTTCGGATAAGGCCAAGCTTAAATACGCCGACCCCCTGACGATAGACGAGGTGGCCGTGGACCACCCCAAGGTTTCCTTCGTCATCGCCCACATCGGATACCCATGGTGGCAGAGCGCGGCGGAGGTGGCCTACAAAAACAAAAATGTCTATTTGGACGGTTCGGGAATCCTGGCGGGAGACTTGAGAAACATTTCCTCTTTCGACGCTTACCGGTATATGGTCGAGCCCCTGCGCTGGGCTTTCGGCTACATCGAGGCCCCCCAGCGCTTCCTATACGGCAGCGACTGGCCGCTCGTGCCCATGAAGGGCTATATCGATATTTTCCAGCGGGCCATCCCCCGCAAATATTGGGACGACGTCTTTTATCTCAACGCCGCGCGCCTCTTTAAATTGGAAAATAAAAAAAGCGCCGCGCCTTAACGTGGGGAATTCGAGTTAACGAGTGATGCGGGTTCCGGTCTCGCCCATGACGGCGCGCGCCAGGTTTTCAGGGTTGGTGATGATGGCCTCTTTGCCGCCGCCCTTGAGAAATTCCACGATCGCCTTTATTTTGGGCAGCATGCTTCCCGGCTTGAAGTGGCCTTCCGCTATATATTTTTCAGCCTCGGCCAGAGTCATGCGGTCGAGGGCTTTTTGGTCGGGTTTGCCGAAATTGAGATAAACCTTCTCCACCGCGGTGGAAATCAAAAGTAGATCCGCCTTGAGATTGCGGGCCAGGAGGCTGGAGGCAAGGTCCTTATCGATCACCGCGGCCGCTCCCTTCAACTCGCCTCCGCCGTCCTCGACGACCGGGATGCCGCCTCCGCCAACCGACACCACGACGAAATCCTCGGCCACCAGCTTCCGGATGGCCTCCAATTCGACGATGCGCGCGGGAACGGGAGAGGCCACCACCCGCCGCCAGCCTCGGCCCGCGTCCTCGGCCACGTCCCAATGATCTTCGGAACGGCGCCGCTCGGCCTCCTCCCGGCTCATGAAGGAGCCTATCGGCTTGCTGGGTTTTTTGAAGGAGGGATCATTTTTGTCCACAAGCACCTGAGTGATCACCGTGACGGCCCGTTTGTCCATGCCCCTTTTTTTGAACTCGTTGTGGAGAGCCATCTGCAGTTGGTAGCCGATGGCTCCCTGCGTGTCGGCGCCGCAGGAGTCGAGCGGCACCGGGTGCAGATCGCGCCCAGCCAACTCGGAGCGCCTGAGGATGAAGCCGACCTGAGGCCCGTTGCCGTGCGTGACGACCACGTTGTATCCGTGCCCGATGAGCTCGGCGATATGCATGCAGGTTCGGGCGCAGGCGCGGTACTGGTCGGGCACCGACTGGTGGTCCTTGTCGGCGATGAGAGAGTTGCCGCCGATGGCCACCACGGCTATGGGCTTCATCGCTTGCGGCCCCCCTTCTTGTTCTTGTATTCAAAATCGCTCATGGTGAGCGCCATGATGGCCTTCTGCACGTGCAGGCGGTTTTCGGCCACGTCGTAGATGATGGACCTCGGCCCGCTGGCCACCTCGTCGGTCACTTCGCTTCCCCGGTCGACCGGCATGGGGTGCGTGAAAAGGGCGTTGTTGGTGAGCTTCATTTTTTGGGCGTCGGTGACCCAATCCTGGTAGGCCATGGCTTTTTTTATCTCTTTTTCCTTGTTTTCCTTGTCCAGGCCTTTTTCCCCGTAAGCGGCGGGGCTCATCCAGTTCCTGGAATAAACGATGTCCGCCCCGTTGTAGCCCTTGACCGGGTCGTGGATAATCTCGAACTTGCGGCCGTTGGCTGCGCAGTTTTTGCGGGTCCACTCGATCACCTGCGGGTCCAGATCGTAGCCCTCCGGATAGGCCAAAGTGACGTCCATGCCCATGCGTGAATTGATGAGCAGGCTCTCCTGAACCGAGCACCAAGAGCGCACCAACGCCCCGCGGCCCCAAATCTGCAGCAATTTTTTGCCGCGCACGCTGCCCAAGTGTTCGCGCGCGCCCATGACGTCGGCCAGGCCCTGGCAGGGATGATATTTGTCATGGGCCATGCTGATGACGGGGATTGAGCCATACTGCATGTACTCCCGGAGAAGCGCCTCCCCCTCGCCGTAGCGGTTGACCTTATCCTCCAATATCCGGATTCCCAAGCCTTCCGCGTAGCGGCTCATGACCTTGGCGGCGTCCTCCGTGGTCTCCCCCGCGCTCTGGCTCGTTTTGAGCCGCATGCCTCGAGGCTCCAAATACTGCGCGTGGCCCCCCAGTTCCGTCGCCGCAGCCTCGAAGGACTGCCGGGTTCTCACCGAAGGATTGTAAAAAAACATGAAAAATGTTTTGTGCTTCAATATGCCGGTGAACTTGCTGCCGTAGCGGTTCTTCTTCATCTCCGCCGCCAGGCTCAATACCGTTTCCAGCTCCTCCACCTTCCAGTCCTGAGTCGTGACAAGATGCTTGCCCCTATAATTTGCCATAGACGCTCTCCCCCTCGTTGACGACGCCTGCTCTCTCCCGGGCTCCATTATATAAAGGAAAGGAGCCGACTAAAAGAAATACTCTGCCTGAAAATAGCCCAACTCCGCCAGGCCGCCGTACTCGCTCGATGCCCGGCCCCCGAAACTTTGCCAGCCGAAAATAAGGTATAGGTCCTTGAGCGCGTTCCAACTCACGGACGGGCTCAAAAAGACGCTGGAGTCCGTCAAATTTATTATCTGGTAAACCTCGACCTTGACCAGGGGGTGAAGCTCTTTATTTACGCCGAAACCCAGGTAGTCGCGCGCCAAAGCGACCTCGCGGCCCAGGCTCAACAAGGCGGGATTATATCCGGCCGGAGCGGAGGCCCCGGCGCCGTTGTGGTAATACTCCCCCAGAACCCAGACGTCCCTGAGCCAGCCCACCGGCGGGTTGACTGGAAACATGTATTCGTAGCCGATGAGCGTCTTCCAGTAGGCGGAGCGGCGTCTTAAATCCGTG
>JACQRQ010000191.1 GCA_016206405.1 Elusimicrobiota bacterium
AGCGCTTCTGCCAGGAAGGCTGGGTCAACATCCTGGGCGGCTGCTGCGGCACGACTCCGGAGCACATTCGCCTGCTCTCGGAAATGGCGGCCAATCACGCGCCGCGCCAACGTCAGACCCTGCGCGGCTCCGTGGTTTCGGGGCTTGAGCCTCTCGCGATCGAAGAGGACCGTCGCCCCGTCCTGGTGGGCGAGCGCACCAACGTGATCGGCTCAAAACTATTTAAAGACCTCATCGTCGAAAACAAGTACGAGGAGGCCTCGGAAATCGGCCGTCGCCAGGTGCGAAACGGCGCTCAGGTCATCGACGTGTGCACCGCCAACCCGGACCGCAACGAAAAAGAGGACATGATCCGGCTCTTGGACCACCTGACCCAAAAAATCAAGGCCCCCCTCATGATCGACTCCACCGACGCCTCGGTCATCGAGGAAGCGCTTAAAAAATGCCCCGGCAAAGCCATCGTCAATTCCATCAACCTCGAAGACGGAGAGGAGCGCTTCGAATCGGTCGTGCCCCTGCTCAAAACCTACGGGGCCGCCGTGGTCGTCGGCTGCATCGACGAGGACAAAAAGCAGGGCATGGCCGTCACCCGGCAAAGAAAGCTCGATATCGCCAAGAGAAGCTACGCGCTGCTGACGGAAAAATATGGGCTGAGCGGCGAAGACCTCATCTTCGACGCCCTCGTTTTTCCGGCCGGAACAGGAGACAAGAACTATGTCGCCTCGGCGCCGGAGACCATCGAGGCGATCCATCTCATCAAAAAGGAGCTGCCGCGCGCCAAAACGATCTTGGGAATCAGCAACGTCTCCTTCGGGCTGCCCGCCGTGGGCCGCGAGGTTTTAAACGCCGTATACCTGCATCATTGCGTAAAGGCGGGGCTCGATCTGGCTATCGTCAACAGTGAAAAATTGGCGCGCTTCAGCGCTCTTTCCGAGGAGGAGAAAAAAATCTGCGAGGATCTTCTTTTCTGGAAAGGGGAGGGCGACCCGGCCTACCCGGCGGGCTTCGACCCGGTTGCCGCCTTCGCGGCCTTCTTCCGGAAAAGGACCCCCGCCTCCCAGGCGGAGCGCAAGCTCTTCGAGCACCTGCCGGTACATGAGCGCCTGGCTCGCAAGGTGGTTGAGGGCACCAAGGAACGCTTGATTGAAGACCTTGGCGAAATCCTCAAAGCCAAAAAACCGCTTGAAATCATCAACGGCCCCCTCATGGCCGGAATGGCGGAGGTCGGCCGTCTCTTCGCCAATAACGACCTCATCGTCGCGGAAGTGCTGCAGAGCGCCGAAGTGATGAAGGCCGCGGTGGCCTTTTTGGAGCCGCACATGGACAAGGCCGCGACCGCGACCAAGGGCAAAATCGTCCTGGCCACGGTCAAGGGCGACGTCCATGATATCGGCAAAAACCTGGTGCACATCATCTTCAAAAACAACGGCTTTGACATCACCGATCTGGGAATCAAAGTCATCCCCGAAACCCTCATCAAGACCATCGAAAAAGTCCGGCCCGACGCCGTCGGCTTGTCGGGCCTCCTGGTCAAATCCGCCCAGCAAATGGTGGCCACCGCGGCGGATTTGACCACCGCCGGAATCCGGATCCCCATGCTGGTGGGCGGCGCCGCGCTGTCGGCTAAATTCACCGCCTCAAAAATCGCCCCGCAATACGAAGGCCCGGTATTTTACGCCAAAGACGCCATGCACGGGCTCGATATAGCCAACCAACTGGCCGACCCCGCCAAACGCCACGCCGCCGTCCAGAAAAACGCGGAGAAACAGGTGATCCTGGCTACTCCAGTCCCCACGCCGCAGACCGGGGCCCCGGTGCCCGAAAGGAAAAAAGCCGCGATCGCGCCGGTCGAAGAAGTCCCCGTCCCGCCCGACCTCAAGCGCCACGTGGTCCCCGACTACCGCGTGGAGGAAATTTTCAACTACCTAAACCCCATCATGCTTTACAGCAAGCACCTGGGACTCAGAGGCGGCCTGGACAGGCTTCTCAAGGAGCAAAACGCCAAGGCTCTCGAGCTGCACAGGCGCGTGCAGCAGCTCCAGGAAGAAATCCTGGCCGACAGCGTGATGCAATCGCGGGCCGTTTACCAGTTTTTTCCGGCGCAAAGCGACGGCGACTCGATTTTGATCTACGATTCCAACGAGGGCTCGAAGGTGCTGGAGCGTTTCGATTTCCCGAGGCAGAAGGGCGGCGAAGGGCTGTGCCTGGCCGACTTCCTCCTTCCTAAATCTTCGGGCAGAATGGATTACGTGGCTTTATTCGTAGTCACTTGCGGGAAGAATATACGCGAACTCTCGGAGAAATTCCGTGACGAAGGCGAGTATTTGAAAAGCCACGCCCTCCAAGCCGTCGCCATCGAAAGCGCGGAGGCCTTCGCGGAGCTTCTGCATGAAAAAATCCGGGCCATGTGGGGCTTCAAAGATCCTCCCGCCCTCACGCTCAAGGACAAGTTCCAGGCCCACTACCGGGGGCTGCGGGTCAGCTTCGGCTATCCCGCCTGCCCCAACCTGGAGGACCAAGCCAAGCTCTTCAGCCTGCTTGAGCCCGAAAAAAACATCGGCGTGGAGCTCACCGAGGGATTTATGATGAGCCCGGAAGCCAGCGTCTCGGCCCTCGTTTTCCACCACCCCGACGCCCGCTACTTCAGCGTCAACTCGAACGGATAGTATTTAAGGAGCAAACCGGAAGGACTTCAGGAAGGTGTCGAACTGCGAGCGGATAACCCGCTCTTCTACCTCGTAGGCTTTCTCGCCCAAGGGCCAAGTGAGCCCTAAAACAAAAAATCCTTTGGCGGCGGTCAATACCACGTAATCCTCCCGGACCATCACGCGCCGCGCGTCCTCTGGGGAGTTGCCCAGAGGCCTTTGCACCCAAAATTTCATCACCGGACGATTCTCAAGTTTATCCGCCTCGACGGGACCGATTTCGGTGCCTTCCGCCGGCAAGGTGTGGGCCATTATATACGCCTCGGGATCCTTGAAAGCGGCGCTTCCATGCGGGTAGAAATAGGCCCACATGGAGGGCATCGCGGAAGTTTTGTGCGTGGAGGGAGGCGGCGCGACGAAAACGGCCTGCGGAGTCGCCGAATAGGCCGCGGGGTGGTTGGCCCACCCCTTGGGAAAACGGCACTCAAAGACACCTTCCGGATGCTTGAAGGCTTCAAAACCGCCGGCCCCGTGATAATCGCGCCGGCTCATGACAAAGGTCGCAAAAATGGCCACCGCCGCGACCAGAGCCAACCGCAACAGAAGCATCTTGGCTCTATTTGACATTTTTCAGGGATTGGTATTTTCGCCTTTGAGCCTCAAAAAAATCCGCCGAACTGGAGTCTCCCACTTGGCGGGCGTAGAAAACTCCGTTTTCCGCCGTCTGGATCGCATATTTGGTGTCCAAGGCCGTCGCGTTGATGAAAATATTTTTTGACCATGTGACGGCTTCCGTATAGGCGGGGCGTCGAAGGTCGGCCAAATCGTCCCCCACCGGCCGGTCTAATTTTCGGCCCGTCTGTTCGTATTCACGCAGCATCCTGGCGCTCTCCGCCGGGTTGTATTGAGTCTCGACGCGCAGCCGGACCTGCCGGGCATATTCCTTTAAGGTCCGGTCGGCGGTTGCCGGATAGCGGCGCTGAGTTTCCGCATCCGCGGTGGGAAGCCGCGCATGGGCGATCGTCAGGCTTTTCAAAGCCTCGCGCGGCTCCTGCCTTTCCGCCAGAAGCAAAAGCCCTTGAGGGCTTTCCTTTCCCCACTCGCGGCGAGAATCTTCAAAGAATTCGCCGTAATATTTCTGCTGCGCCTGAAAATGCTCCCTGGAGCGCCGGCTTTTGTCGCCCCCCTCCCCCGGCGGAGGCAGGCGGGCCAAAGCCTCCTTGAGCGGCGGGACCTCTATGTACCGAGTCCCCACATCCGCCATGCAGCGGTCGTAGTCCGTCAGGCAGGCCTCCAAATCGCGCCGGTCTCCCGCCATCACCGGCGACGGCGAGCGCAGAAAAGCGGGGTTCTGCTCCATTTTTTTCACCGCGTATTTAAGAGAGTAATCCTTGGCCTGCTGCTCGTGCTCCAGAAGGTTGTGCTGAGGCAAATCCCTGCTATGGCTGGTCTTGAAACCCCGGTCCTGGGCCGCGTGCGCGAGCTCATGCACCATCGTGACCTCGTAGGAATCGAGCACTTTGGCTCTGACCTCCGGATGTTCGAGGAGGTAGCGGTTGAGTTGGCGCGGATTTTCCGAAATTTTCGCCCCCGGGTCATGAAAGCTTATCTCCTCGGAAAGGGAAGATGCCTTGAGCTCGATGTACCTGGCTCCCGGGGAGTAAGTGGCGATTGCCGTCTCCTTGGCGTCCCGGGTGATGGCCACCGGCGGAAGCTGCCCGCCCAAGTATTCCACCAGCTCTTTTCCCTTGGGATTCTTGTTCAACCGCTCCTTCAAGGCGCCGTTCCACGCAACGCTGAACTCCTTTTCCTCCGGGCGGGTCAAAAGCAAGTCCTCGGCGTCCCTGAGCTTTTCGCCTCCGGCGCGAGGCCGCTCGGGAGACTCAATGGATGTCATTAACTCGCCCCGCAGCTTCTTTTCGCCTTGAGGCTCTTTGGCCGCGGCGCGGCGCGCGCTCCCGGACACCGCCACGCCGGAATTGGACGGCGCCGCGGGACGCAGAGCGCCGTCAAAAAGGCGGTTGGCCTTGCCGACGTCCATGGAGGCGCCGGCGAGCTGGCTAGAGGTTTTGCGAGGGTCGAAATGCTCCGGTAAAAATTGCTTTTGGATTTCCTTCAAGCGTCCGGAGGGCGCCGGAGCCGATTTCGTCTCCGCGGCGAACCTCTCGATCTCCCCCGCGTCTTTGGGAGGCAAAAAACTCCGGGCCCACCAAAGGTCCGCGTCGTCCACTTTTCCGGAGTTCAAGTCGAGCATGAGGCGCAAAGTGCGGTCTCTTTTAAAGCGGATGTCCTCGGCCTCCTGCCTGCCGATCCACAGCGAGATCTCCGCTATATCTTTATTGGTCACCATGGAGTAGGCTTTCCAATCGCAGGAATTCCCGGAAACCGGCCCCTCGCCGTCCTTGGCGCCCTTTTCGCCGCACAAAGCGGCTATCTTTTTGCGGCGCGCATCCACCTGCCGCCATCTCTGGCCGCCTTTTTCCGACGCGGCCTCAACGATCTGAAACTGCTGCTCCGGATTATAAAGCCGCCAGGATTTTTGGATTTCAGGTTCGTTCTCGGCAAGATACAGCCACGCATAGTAGTGCGCGGGATCTCCCCAAGCGATTTCTTTGGTCGGAACGCCGGAAGCAACCGGAGGAAGATTGACGCAGAAGGCGGGTTCGCAGCATGCCAGGGCGAACGCCAGCCCAAGCAGCGCGATAGAGGGGCGCATACTAAGAGTATAAGACAGGTTCAGGAATTTTTCAAGGGGAAACCTTGAAATTTCCCGGGTTCTGCGGATTTCAAACCTGCGCAGCGCGGCGGGCTTCATGAAAGGACTTCAGCTCCCGGTTGGCCCTTAGGATGACTTCCAGCTTCTCCGCCACGGCTTCCAGCTTTGAGCCCGGGATGGCGCAGTAGGCCTCAGTTTCGCCGGCGCCGGTGTAGACGCGGTTTCCGGCGCAGCCGAAGCTCACGGCGACCTGCGCCGACGACATCGCCTCGGGCAGAACCGCGCAGGTGGGGCGTCCCATCGCCGCGACCCGGCCGCCGGCGGCTCCCGCCGCCTGCGCGGCTTCCGCCAAGAGCATCATCTGCGCGGCGTTGCCGCGCACCAAGACGACGTCCGGTTCGCGCGGCGCCTTGTCCAAAGGAGCGTACACCGCCGCGCCAAACGCCTCGGATCGATGCGGAATTGAAGAGATATCTTCCTTCTTGATATATTGGAGTCCGACCATCGTCTCCATAAGCCCCTCAAGCTGTTTTGCCGTCTCCGGCGGGAGAGCGATCCCGTGGGTGAAGGCCCCTATCGGACAGTTGTAGTGGTCTGAGGCCTCGGTGTAGAAAACTTTCCCCTCCGCCGCCAGCTTCCAATAGGCGCAGCCGGCCGCCTCCGCGGCGCCGATGCGGGGAATATCACGCGGAGCCGAGGCTAAGAAGGAAACGGCGATGGGCGGAATCTTGAGCCCAAGAAATTCCTGCAATTTCACGCTTTGACTCTTCAAATCCATGAACCGTCCCCCTTTAAAAAAATCTGCGCCCGGCAGGACTTGAACCTGCGACCCTCCCGTTATGAGCGGGGTGCTCTGACCAACTGAGCTACGGGCGCGAAATTCACTGAATTTCGCGCGCACGCCGCACCTCACTGCGGCGCCGTCCCCGCCGGTTCTTAGGCGGGGGCGGGCGCAACGAAAACATTTTACAACTTTATGGCGGCTCGTTTCGGAAGATGAATTCAGCGCGCGCTCTTGAATTAGGCTTTGTTACCTGGTATAAATTGAATATGCAAGCGACGGCGGGAGGACTCATCGAAGGCCTGCTTCTCAAAATTTTTAAGCCCTCGTTTTCCGGCGCTTGAATGTCGGCCCGCAAAAGACGGCTTTCTCTTTTGAGCTTTGCCGCGATGCTGGCGGCGCCAAGCCGGGTATTGCCGCTCCCGCCGGTCCATTCTCCCAACGCGCAACCTGAGCGGATGGAAAGCGGCGCCCGGGCCGGCGCCGATTTTGCCGCCTCCGCCGCGGCGCCCTCGCGGAAGAAAAACCCTTGGGTTTTGTCCGCGCTCGCCGGAGCGGCGGCAATGAGTTTTCTGCAGGACCGGAACATCAATTCAGCCGTTCAAGGCGACCGGCGCGGGACGCTGGGAAAGTTATTCGGCGATTTCGGCCGCGACCAAGGCTTGGTGGCTCAGCTTGGGGAAGGCACGGGCGTCGCGGCGGTCTCAGCCGGATTCTACTTGTCAGGCATGCTGGCCGGCTCCGAAAGAGCGCGGAGGACGGGTGTTATCGCCGCGGAAGCGGCCGTGTTGACCGGCGTTCCAACGATGGCCTTAAAAGCGGCCGCGGGAAGGACGCGGCCTCACGATCGCGGCGCATTTTTTTTCAAGCCTTTTGGCCGCTCTTCGAGCCCCTCTTTTCCTTCCGGCCATACTTCGACCGCCTTCGCGCTGGGCTCGGTCGTGGCGGATAATTACGACTCGCTATGGGTGGATATTCTGGCCTACGGAACCGCCGCCTCCGTGGGCTTTGCCCGGGTTTATCAGGAAAAACATTGGACCAGCGACGTCATCGCCGGCGCCGTAATCGGGACCGCCATGGGAAAGGGCCTCTCTAAACTTGAGAGAGCCAAAAAATGGAATCGCAGGCTTTATGCCTCGGGAAACGGCCTCTATATCCAGCAAAAGTTTTAGACCCGCGTGAAGAACAATCCCTTCAACAAGATACTGTACCACAGCTTCATTGCCGGCGCCTGTTTTTTGCTTTTTGTTCATGGCCCGGCATCGTCCCAGACCGGCGCCGAAGCCGCCGCTTCAAGGGTTGCAGTGGAGGCCTCCCGCATGGAGGATGCTCAAACCGGCGCGCTTCCGGATCATTCGCGCGGGCAAGTCTTCGGGGATTATATTTACGCAAGGCCCCATTGGCTCACTTTTTTGACGCGCGTTCCCCTGGACTTGGGAGACTATTGGAAGACCACCTTCCGGAAGGAAAATCTGCCGGGGATAGGCGCCATAGTCACCGCGACAGGGATTTTGATCGTCTCGGACCAAGCCATGGTGGACGAAACGCAGGGCCTTGGCAGGCGCTGGCACATCGGTCAAGACAGCAAACAAAAAGCCGTCATCAAGTTTGACTCCCCCATCGGCCATTACCGCATCAATATCGGCGCGCCCAGCAACTGGGGAAACGCCATGTATTTTATAGGCGACGGGTGGGTCGACTTCGGCCTCGCCGCAGGCTTTTTGAGCTACGGGCTGTACAGTTCGGACAACCGCGCCTTGCAGACCTCCAGCCAGATCGTCGAAAGCATCCTGGCCAGCGGCTTCGTAGTTCAGGTGCTTAAACACGTCACCGGACGTGAAAACCCGTATACCGCCACTGCTCCGACCGGAAAATGGAGATTTTTTCCCAATCAATTTGATTATGCCAACAACGTCGCGAAATACGACGCGATGCCCTCGGGGCATCTGGCCGCCGGCATAGCCACGCTGACCGTCATCGGCGAAAATTATCCGGAGCGCAAATGGATACGCCCTTTGGGATACACTTTGCTCGGGATATTAAGTTTTCAGATGCTCAATAACGGCGTCCATTGGGCCAGCGATTATCCTCTGGCCGTCGCTTTCGGCTACAGCTTCGGACGCATCGCCGTCAACCGCGGAAGAACGCCCTTAAAGAAAACCTCCAAAAATTCCTCCCCGAATCGGATCGCCTTCGGTCCCGCGGTTGTCGGCGGCGCCCCCGGAATCAAAGCCACGTTCCGCTTCCCGCAAAAAAACTGAGCCAGGAAGAACGCTCCTGGCTCCGATGAACTTCTAAAACAGCCCCGTCTCAGCGGGGCATGATGCCGTTACCGAGTTGCAAAGGCGGTATGCGCCCACTTGGCGAATATCGGGGCCGCTTTTGGGATTTGGTCCACGCTGACGATCAACTTCGCGTTCTGGCCGCCGTCGGCCGATCCGTAGATTTGATGAATGTTGATCGACTTGCTTGCCAGAGCCTTGGCCAATTTGTTCAGCTCTCCCGGACGGTTGGGAAGCTCCACGCAATAAGCGGGCGTCTCCAAGACTTGGAAACCCGCATTCTCCAGCAGCTTCTTCACTCC
>JACQRQ010000188.1 GCA_016206405.1 Elusimicrobiota bacterium
CACATTTCCAAACCGTTGCCTCATTTGGGGCTCATTTGTATTGGAATCAGGCATTATTTGAGGCTCATCTTGCATTGGATAAGACTGCAACTTGAAATCGGCGGACGAAATGGTTATACTCCTGGCATGTTTAAGAAATTTGTCGCGGTGCTGCTGGCTCTGTGCGCGGCGGGAGCCGGGGGCTGGTGGGTTTGGCGCCACCACTATCAAAGGCCCAGGCGCATCGCGGCGCGCCTGAGGCTGGAGTCGCGCGTGGCGGAAAATTTTATCATCGCCGGTTCTTATTGGAAAGACGCGACGATGGAAAGCGCCGTGACATCGAGCAACCTCTACCGCCTCTGGACCGAGCTCCGGAACTTGGAGGCGGAAAAAGGCCCGCCGGCGGCGGCGACGCCCTTCGCCCAATGGAAAGACCTGCTCGGGCAGCTTCACGCGGCGTTGGCCCAAGACGGGCAATCGCTTTTTGCCGCCTATCCGGCCGCTCAGCCCGACGCCGCCTGGGATTGGATTTTCGCGCTCGAGGCGGATCCATCCGCGGGCGCCATCGCTCTTATTAAGGAACGGGCGGCGGCCATGAGCCTGATTTCTGAATTTGAGCAGAACGTCTTATTGCTTTCCAACAGCTCCCGTGTTCTTGGGCAGGCGCGAACCCCGGGACCGGGATTGAAGGCCTCCTACCGCGCTTTGTTGGACCGGCAGATGTCTCTGGACGCCTCGGCCTATTTGATCGCGCGGCCCGACGCCTGGACCGCCCTGGACGGCTTGCTCGCTCCCTCGCCTTCGCTGCGCCGTTGGTGGCGCCAGCAAAACGGACGATATTTGGATCCGCTCTATCTCGAATGGCGCCCCGCCTCCGCCTTTCAGCTCCGCTCGCTGTCAAGGCTCGCGCCGGGTCCGTCGGTTCCGCCCGCGCTGCGCAAGAGCTTGGAAGCGCGCCCGGCTCCCTTTAAGAGCGCCGCCTTCGCTCCGGCCTCCGTCTTATTCTATGGGGCCATCCAGGGCTTCAGCGCCGGTGATTTCTGGGAGTTTCTGCTCAAGCTCGCGGGGACGCAAAACGGCCCGCTGGAGAGATTGGAGCTCAATTTCGCCAAGGCGACCGAGGCCCCCTTCACCTCCAATTTTCTGCCGCTGATTTGGGGGGAAGCCGGCGCGCTGCTGCTGGACTTGAAATACGAAGCGCCGCCCTCCGCGCAAGCCGGGCTTAACCGCTACATCTTCGAGCCCCGGATCGGTTTTTTCGCCGCATCCTCCTACCCTCAAAGAATCGAGCAGTATTTGACGATGTGGTCGAAGCATTGGGAAAAGGAGCTGCCCGGCGCGACGGGCGGAAATCTGAGCCTGACGAGGTCGGACCAAGCGCAGGGCAAGGCGCGCATCCATAAAGTTTCTTTTTCGCCGATGCCGGTTTTGGGCGCGCTGGAGCTCGGCTACGCCGTCAGCGGCGATTTCATCCTGCTCGGCGTCGGACGCGATGCCGTGGCGGACATGCTGCGCTCGCGCCCCTCCGGAGAGACCGTTCTTAAGGGCCTGCATCAGGAGGGGCTTTCCAACCGGGGCGACGTGCTCGTCTATATCAACCACAACGACTTGGCCAAGCACTACTCCGGCCTCCTCAATTTCGGCCGGCGCCTGCTCGAAATCGAAACCCCCGCGCCGCCATGGATGGACGCGGCGGCCTCCGCGCTTTATTGCGCGAGTCTGTGGCGCTCCAACCGTCCCGCGTCCTGGAACGTCACGCTTTCGGACCTCTTCCGGAACCCCCTTCTGGAAAAGGTCCCAGTTGAGTTCGTCCTGAAAGGCCCCCTGGCGAGGGAAAGCCTCGCGCGCTTCCATTTTCAGGACCTGCTGGCCGCGGAGGTCGTGATTGTCGCCGGGCAAGCCCGCAGGGCCAAGGAACTCGAAGCCGCGCTGCCCTTGAAAGCGGCGAAGGCGGCCAAGAGCCTGCCGCAGATTGAAAAGGAAACCCGGGACGCCTATTGGCAGCTGCGCTCAGGGAAACTCTCCTCCGACCAAGCGCAAACGGTATCACAGCGCATGAAAGAGCTTGCCCGCCGCAAGAAAGAGCTGCAGGAAGCCGGCGAAAAACCCGCGCGGCGCCCGGCGCAAAACCTCGCGGAGCGTTGGGCAAGCCTCAGAACCCGTTTCCGTGAGCAATTGGAAGGCACGCGGGCCCAGAAAGCCGGCGAATCCGCCCAGCCGGAGCCTGCGCCGGCCGCGCCGGAGCGGGAAGCGGGCGAGGCGCCGCTTGAGAAAAGCGGCTACTCTTTTCCGATTCAGGACAAGCTGAAGAAGATTTTTAAGAAGTAGGCCGGCCGCTTATTTTCTTTCAAAAACAAACAATTTCTGCTGCGGACCGCCGGAGGCGGGCTTGAGGAGTTTGCGGTATTGCTCTTGGAGCTTGCGAAGCTCTCCGCGCTGATCCTGTGTCAGCATCGAATCGAGCTTTCGGTGGAACTGCTCTTCAAGACCGCGCGCCGTCAGAGGAGCGCTTTCGGCCGTCCGCCGCGCCTGCGCCCAGGACGGAAAACCGGCCAAGCGCCAACTGAACAGGACTCCCGCGGCAAATCCCAATCCCAAGATCGCAAGAAATTTCAGGAGGCGCCTGAATAAGGAGGGCATCCCGGCGCTACTCCAGCTTCTCGACGACGTAGGGGGAGCGCTTGTCGTCGGAAATCTTATTGACCCGTATTTTCAGGCCCGCGAACGAACCCTTGTTGGCCTGCCGCAGGGATTCAAGGCCGGTGGAAACGGATTTGGAGGCGATGAAAAAGGCGAATTTTTGCTCGGTGTCGAGATTGATCACGTCCACGGTCGCGGTGTAGCCGAACTGCGTAAGCGTCAAATACGCATCCGAGACGATTTGTATCCGGAGCGGGCGGGTGCTGACTTGCAGGCGGGGCCGATCGCCGGTCTTAAGAATATCCATAACGGCTTCCTCTTTGTGTTAGGCCCTAATGTTACTAAATAGTTCCCGGCAAGGCAACGCGCCGCATCAACTCGATTCCGGGCTGGAGGAACCGGCGGCGGGAGGACTTTGGCCGGCGGAAAATCGCTTCTCGTAGCCCCGGATGCTTTCGGCCAAGGCGGCCATAAAGCGCTTCGCCTGCAGCGGCGTGACGATGATTCGGGAGCGCGCTTTGGCCTTGGTCTGGTTGGGGGCGACGAAGATAAAATCCAGAACGAATTCCGCCTCGGTGTGGGTAATCACCGCCAAATTCGCGTAGACTCCTTGGGCCGTCAAGGGGTCCAACTCGATTTCAAGGGGAGGCGGTTTGTTTGCGTCCTCCACCGGAGCCTCCTGCCGCTTGTGCCGAGTCACCTGCTTGACGTGGTGCCCCCAATCGGTGTAGTCGGTCTTGCTCTTGCGGTATTTCTTAGGTTCCAACTGTCGCTCCAACTAACGCAAAAAAATCTTGGACCCGATCGGGATCGAACCGACGGCCTCCTCGTTGCGAACGAGGCGCTCTCCCAGCTGAGCTACGGGCCCCTGAGCAC
>JACQRQ010000194.1 GCA_016206405.1 Elusimicrobiota bacterium
GAGCCTCGCGAGCCCCGCCCGGTCCTGCGCGCCCACCAAGACCTTCCCGTTGAGCGAGAACCCTCCCCTGGGCCGGGCCACGAGCTCGGCAAGGGCCTCGTGGGGCGCGGCCTTGAGCCGCCAGACGCGCCGCAGCACGCGACGGCGCACCTCGCGGCTCAAGCGCTCCAGCTCTTCGTCGGATGGCGGCGGTACGGGTCGGAACCGCAGCCGCCCGCCCGCGAGCTCGAAGACCCCGTCCGAGACCGCGGCGTGGACGTGCACGTGCAGGTTGACCTTGGATCCGAAGCGCTGGATCACATGGAGCTGCGCGGGCGCCACGCCGGCCCGGGCGCCCGCTCGGGCCCTGTAGAACCGCGCCAGGCTGCGCGCCAATATCCGGCTCAGTTCGCCGGCGAGCCGCGCGTCGCGGTGGATGAACCAGCGCAGGCGCTGGGCGAAAGCCCGCGACGGGACCGGTGTCCAGGCCTGGCCCTAGCGGACGCCCTGGGGCCAGGCCTGGCACCGCCCCCGGTCCCATTGCCGAGTGGTAGAAACGCTACCCGAGAGCCGTTGAGAGCGCCATGCATCGGTTCGAGAACTTCGCGAGATTCTACGACGAGCCTCAGAAGTTTCGGACGCTGCTGCGTTCGACGAATCTGATCGAGCGATTCAATCGCGAGTTGCGCCGCCGCCTGAATTCGGCCGGCGCGATGCATTCGGAACTCGAAGTTTTGAAGTTGGTCTGGAGCGTCAGCCAGGCCCAAGAATCGCGATGGGCTAAGCGCAGGTGGAAGCCGATTCCGCGGTTCTACGCGAAGGAGGCCGTTGCCGTTTGAAAATCAATCATGCCCATGCCGCTTTTACACCTCGGAAGTTGACATGACCATACCGTTCGGTGCCCTAGTCAGACTTCTTGCAGTGGAAGCTGGTCATCTGCACGACGCTTAACGCGGTGGACCGGTGAACATCCGCCTCCGCGCCGCTCGGGTCTCCCTTTATCTTCGTGAGATTCGGGGTTTTATTGCGCCCATGTCGGAAATTCTCGTAAAGCGCTTGGCTGTTGATCTTGGTCAGCGTCGGATACTTGAGCGTGGGGTATTTGATTTTGTGGTACGCCTCCCCGTCGATCGATCCGTCCAGATCGTACACCACGATTTCCTTTCCCGTCCGGCAGCTGGCCGCTCCGTCCATCGCGGCGTGTAAATTGACGTGGCCGCGACTCTTGTGCTTCGGCTTGCAATCCTCAATGCTCTTCCAATACACGTCCATGCTCTTGGGCAGGTAGATAATCTGCCACTGGGTGTCTCCGTTGCAAACCTCGGGGGTCAATTCCTCGAAACCGTAATGCGCGGCTTCCGCCGGGGTATGGAGACCCGCCGGGACCGCGTTGAGCTTCTTAGCGGCGAAGACGAAGCGCCTCGTGGAGTCCGCCTTTTTCATCTCCTTGCAGGCTTCGTGGCAGTCGTGAACGGTCTTGCATTTCGTCCCGTCGGGGACTTCCAGGTACTTTTCAAGGCACATGCCGTCGGTGTAGATGTAGTTGTTGGCGAGCACCGGAACCATCGGCGTCTCGACCAGGTCGTGGGAACTCGAGACATGATCGGTCCCGAACGGAAAGGCCCCCTTGGCGAAGGTCTTGGTCGGCAGTCCGTCCCACGAACGCTTCTTGGTAACAAGAAGTTTCTTGCGCTTGTACTCGAAAATCCGGCACTCGGCGTTCACGTCGCAAACCAGATAGTGAACGGGGTCGATGTCGAACGCCTTGACCCCGACTACCGAGAAATGAGGCACCGCGTAAACTTTCTCCTCGGCGAGCGTCTTCGCTTCGTCCAAGTCCCCGGCCATATCCAGGATGTATTGGACCCACTGAAGCTGATTTAGCGCCTCCCTGCCTTCCTTTTTCGTCGGAAAGTCCCTCTTGGCCAACTCCGCCGAAGTTCCGCTTTCCTTAAAGTCTCCCACCTTCATGATCTCGACGACCAAGCCCTTCTCGTTCATTCCGCCCATGGGCATTTGCATGCCCCACTGATTGAAGGTGACGCTGAAGTACTTGGAAACCCACTTTTTCGGATTGGAGACGCCGACGGCCGTCTTGTGAATGTGGGTCTGGTTAAGAACGACTATCCCGTCGCGATTGTCCCAGTCGTAACTCTTCATGACGATCGGCCCGACCTCGGGAAGGTTGCGCGTGCAGCCGGAGGTGCACGCCGGGGACCGTCCGGGCGAAAGGAGGGTGAGTGCGCCGAGGGCGAAAGCCCCGGCGAGAACGCGCATTCTTGTTTTCATTTATTTCTCCAGTGGATAGAGACAGGGAGCGGCGGTCAGCTAGTCGTCGTCGTCATCGTCGTCGTCCGTTTTCGCCGTATCGGTGGATTTTACGACTTGGTTTGCTCCCGTCAAAAACGGAAGACCCGCCACCGCCGCGGGAGGAGCCGCCGACGCGGCCGCCGAACCGCCCCCCGTCTGAACGGCCGCGATGCGCTCGACCGCGTCGAGCGTCATCTTGTAGACGCCGACCGCGTCGGCTTTACCGAGATTCGCGTTTAGAGTAAGCTCGCAGGTTCTATAGAAAAGCTCCCGCGCGAGCAGTACGACCGGGGCGCGTCCCCCGAGGCTAAGAGCGCCGCGCCCCGAATTCTCGCCGACGCTCTCCTGTCCTCCCACGACCGGAGGACCGGCCACGCCGAGAGAGACGCCGCCGCTGGAGGTCGTCGCCACGTCCGTACCGGGACCCTTGCAGTACGTTTCGTGACTGGCCGCGTCGCGAATGACGATTTGCACGTGATCAGCCGGCGCGCCGACGATATCAATCCCTTCGCGATCGATCAACTGCTGCCTTCCGACATGCCCAGCACCGGCACAGCCTACCATCAGAAAAGCGAGCCCGAGGCTCGCTCCGTATAGTACGCGATCACGCGTCATCGATGTCTCCGGGGCCCAAAAAGGTTGTGTTAGATTTTCGGGTGTAAAAAATTTGAGGCGGCACGGGCGTGATTGGTTCAATGAAGTCGCGAAACAATCACAAACCAAGGAGCCACACCCATGCACGCTAGTAATCAGCTTATCAAACGCCAGGCTTTTCGTCAACTGCGAGTCTTGTCTTGTCGGTGGAAACGGCAGGGAGGTCGGCGCATCTCATGTGATATCCGGAAAGGCCTGGCTGCTGACCAAGACGTACGGGATACGCTTCTGACCCCGTTCGCCGACCTCATAGATCAGCCGATCAAAGCGCCTCCAACTCTCGCCCTCGCGGCCACCATGAATCACCTGGCACCCGGCCGACCATCCGTTGACCCAGTCCGTGGTCCCGGCCGCGTGGATGTTGATGCCGAACCAGCCCTCATCGAGCATCGGCCGGACGCGGTCGGGGTCGTCGTCGAAGTAGCGCTTCACGCGGACGGGCCCGGCCTGGCGCAGTTTGGTCGAGTAGAACGCTGAACCATCTTCCATAGGCTGGCCTAGTCTGTTGCCGCCCCTATCGGTTGGCGGTGCCTCAATATCCAACCATAGCCTTTGATTCGCGCCCCCTCACAGAA
>JACQRQ010000193.1 GCA_016206405.1 Elusimicrobiota bacterium
GCGTGGAGGTGGGGTTGAAGACGATGAGGTTGACGTGCAGGCGCTGCGCCGGCCCCGCGGATTTGAGGAAGGCGGCGAGCTCGGCGGCGTGGCGGGGGCCGTCGTTTTCCCCCTCCAGCAGCACGTATTCTATAAATACCTTGCGGCCGGCGCGGGAAAGATAGGTTTTCAGGCTTTGAGCCAGACGCGCCAGGGGATAGGCCTTGTTGACGGGGACCAGCTTGTCGCGCAGAGCGTCGTTGGCGGCGTGCAGGGACAGAGCGAGGTTGACCTGAGGAAATTCCAGGGCGAAAGTCTCGATGGCGGGGGCGATGCCTGCGGTCGAAACCGAGATGTGGCGATCGCCGAAGGCGAAGAGCTCCGGGTCGGTCAAAGCCCGCAGGCTCTCCGACAAAGCCTCCGGATTTAAGAACGGCTCGCCCATTCCCATATAGACGACGTTCGATAAGCGGATGCCGGAGGCTTCGCTCCGGATGTATTGCAGCCAAAACAGGATTTGATCCGTGATCTCCTCAGCCGACAGGTTGCGCTTGAGTCCCATGAGTCCGGTAGCGCAAAAAGAGCATTTAAGAGGGCAGCCTGCCTGGGAGGAAATGCAGGCGGACCATAGCCCCGGTTTGGGATTTAGCAGCACCGTTTCTATCGCGGCGCCGTCGCGCAGGGCCAGTTGGGCTTTATGGGCGCTTCGGTCGCCGGAAACCTGCAGGCGGCGCCGCCGCACCGAGAGCAGAGGCAGGCGCGCTGCGAGGGCTTGGCGCAGGGGCTTGGGAATATTGAGCATCTGGCCGTAGGCGGAGACGCCGTCTTGGTAGACGGCTTTCCGTATTTGCGCCAGCCGGTACGCCGGTTGGCCGTTTTGCGACAAAAATTCCTCGAGCGTTTTGAGGTTCATGGTCTGCCGGAGCGTCGTTGCGTGCGGAAAAAGAAGGCGGGGATAGCTGCGCTAAACGGCAATGCGCATCAAGTCTTGGGCGACCAGGATTTTTTGACTCTTAGACTTATTCAATTTCTTCTTGGCCAGCACCGATTCCGCCTCTTCCGAGAGATGGGTGAGAACCGCGTTGCGGCAGCCGCTTTGCTCGGCCAGTCGCAGGGATTGGGGGACCGTCATGTGCCCGTACAGGGCTTCGGGTCCCGGCAAAGTGCATTCCAGAACGAAGACGTCGGCGTTTTTCGCGAAGGAAGCGATGCGCGCATCGTAGGCCGTGTCGCCGGTGTAGCAAAAGCTCTTTCCTTTATACTCCAGCCGGTAGGCGTTGGCGGTGATGCTGTGGGGAACCGCCTGGACGGAGAGGGTCCAGCGGCCGCCGTCCACCGTCCGGCCCTCCTGGAGATCCTCGACTTGCAAAGAATATCCGTCCGGCCGCGTCCAGGGGTGGTAGGCTTTGAGCATCTTTTGGAAAAAGGCCTTAAAACCCTTGGGGCCGAAAATTCTCAAGCGCCCGGTCTTCGGCTTGATGTCGAAATGGAAGGCGAATAGAATGGCCGCCAAGTCGCCCAAATGGTCCAGATGCAGATGGGTGATAAAAATGTTGGTGACGCGCGTCGGGTCCAATCCGGCCTTCGACATTTGGCGGAGGTTTCCGAAGCCGAAATCAAAGATGAGGATTTCATCCTTGAGCACCACGGCGTAGCCCGATGGATTTCTGTGCGTGGCGCCCGGGCGCTTGGGCGGCACATACATGCCGGAACCCAGCACGACGACTTCCATTTTATTGTTCATGGTCATAGCCAGCGCTCATTATATTTAATTCCGTGCATTTTTGCTAGAATGCAATTCAACTTTTTATCCCCGAGGTGCATGATGCTCAAAGACAAGAAGATCGCCATCATCGGCGCGGGCCATATAGGCGCCGCCTTGGCCGGCGGCATGGTGCGGGCGAATCTGACCCGCCCGCAATACATCACCGCTTCCCGCAGGAGCGCGGAGGCGCTGGCGGAGCTTAAGAAGAAATGGGGACTGGCGGTCACGAACGACAACGTGAAAGCCGCGCGCGGCGCCGACATCGTCCTGCTGGCGGTCAAGCCTCAGAGCGCCCGGACGGTTTTGTCCGAACTTAAAGGCGCCGTCACCACGGAGCAGCTCGTCATCTCCATCATGGCCGGCATCCGCACCGAAACCATCGCGCAGGCGCTGGGCGCTCCTATCGCGGTCGTGCGGGCGATGCCCAACACGCCGGTATTGATTGACTGCGGAGCGACCGCCCTAGCCTGCGGCAAGGACGCCGCGCCCGCGCATTTGGCCATGGCCGAAACCATTTTCAAGGCGGTCGGCAGCGTCGAGATCGTGCCGGAGGCCCTGATGGACGCCGTCACCGGTTTGAGCGGCAGCGGGCCGGTCTACATCTATATGCTCATCGAGGCGCTCACCGACGGAGGCGTCAAAATGGGCCTTCCCCGCGCGACCGCGCTCCGGCTGGCGGCCCAGACCGTTTTTGGCTCCGCGCGCATGGTCCTGGACACCGGAAAGCACCCGGCCATATTAAAAGATGAGGTCACCACTCCGGGTGGCACGGCCATCGCCGCAATCCATGAGCTTGAGTCCAAGGGCCTAAGGACGGTCCTCATCGACGCGGTGGTGACCGCCACCCGCCGCTCCCAAGAACTGAGCAATCAGAGTCCGTAGCCGCGCCCCCCCATTCTACAGAAAGCGGACCGAGGCCTTGCTTGCTCGATGGCGCCGGCGGGAGGGCGCGATTCCCGCGGCGGCGTCCGTAATGGAGTCACGTAGGCTGATGCCGATGAAAAAGCAGCGAATGCAGTTTTTGTTGTCGTTAGGGACGATGCTATGCCTGCTGGATTGGGCCGTCGCAAAACCTTCGCTTCCTTCCAAAAAAGAACCGGCGCCATTAAATTCCGCGGGCGCGGAGCGGAGTCCGAAAGAATCCTTTGAACAGGCGCGTAAAACCCGCGCGACTGTTTTGGAGCTCATCGAAGGGATGACCGATTCTATGGATGAGAACGAAAAATCACACAGTGAGGCGATGGACTTGCTCAACGAGGCCATCGAAGAATATCCTAACGAGGCGTTGGGGTATGCCAAACGCGCTTGGGGGTTTTACGTTCTCAAACAGGATGTTCTGGCCTTGAGGGATTTAAACCGCGCCATTTATCTGAGGAGGGCGCCTGTTCATTTTCTCCTGAAGGGGAACATCTATTTGATGCATGGGGAGTTCAAGAAAGGGATCGAAAGCTACACGACGGGCCTTTCGCTTAAGCCAACGGATCCCGATATTTACTACGCCTCCCGCGCGGTGGGATATCATTTATTGGGACAACATCAAAAAGCGTTGGAGGACGTCGCCGCGGCTCTGGAGCGCAACCCGGCCCATATTCCGGCTTACCTTGCCTGCGCAAAAATATACCTGCAGAACGGCCATCCATCGCACGCCCAATGGTGTTATGGGCGGGGAATTTCGGTGCGCCCCATCAACCATGCGAGCACGGTGTTATGGGAAATCAGCAATCTGCTTGCCGAGGCAAAACCCGTTAAACCGGGCTGGTGGAAGGGGCCTTCTATTGAAGAAAGTTCCTTCGCGTTGGCCGAAGCGCAGGTGGCGCTGTACCAATCCAAAGAAGATCTGCGAAAAGCGCAAAAATTTGAATCCCGGCTAGAAGAGTCCGAGCGCGTCTTCGCGCGCCTTCAAAAACTGGATGAAGCGGGTAATAAAGCGGATGCCCAGAAGGAATACGAGTCGTTTATATTGTCCCAGAGAGAAACCGAATCCAGGACGATCGAGGCCTTTATGCTGGAGAGTTTGCGCGCTCCTTTGGAAGCGTTGCGTTGGAGGCGGGATTTGCGGGATTGGCAGAGGTGGGCGGGGCTATGGGTCCTCAAGCCCATCGCAAACAGGATAGAACGGGAGCGCTCTTATCGCAATGTCTTGGGTCCATTGCGCTCGCCGCTCGGGTGGTTCGCTTTAACATCCGAGAAGTCGGGAGCGCTCTGGGTGGTTTTGGAGCAAGGGAAAGAATGGGGCTATGCCGTTTCAGAAAAGTTTGAGCCTGCGGAAAAAAATGGCTACCGCGTTCGTTTTGAGGAGAAGCCCGCGTTCCTAAATCTCGCCGGGGATGAAACGGAAGCCGCTTTGGAGCTTGCGTTCGTTTCCGTTCGTCCCGATGCCCAGGTTGAGATTGAGATCAATCTCGGCGGCCATCGTTTTCGGTATGTGCGTGTGAATGAAAGCTTCGTTGACGGGAAATATTCCCTGGGCGAATGGATCGCGCAGCGGCTTGTCGAGGGCGCTTATACGAGCGCCGACGACGGGTGGATTTCTTTTGCAGGGGATGACTTGCGGATAGGGTTGAAGATGCTGCCTGGGAGCTATCGGGCTGTGCTGGATTTGGGCGCGGCGCAGATGGATTGCGATGCCTTGTATCTTGACTCCGCATGGTTTACAGA
>JACQRQ010000196.1 GCA_016206405.1 Elusimicrobiota bacterium
CCAGGCCCCGCACCGGCTCCTCGCGGCCGTCGGCGGCGTAGACCTTGTAGGCGGCCACGGGGTCGGAGAGCATCGAGCCCGGAGCCTTGCGGGCCGTCTCCCTTTCCATGCGGCGGATGATCAGGCCGTATTCAAGCTCGCTTTTGCGGCAAAGCTCCAGGAGCTTCTCCTTGAGCTTTTCGCGCGAAAGCGTCTTGGCGGCCGTGACGATGAAATTTCCGATTCGTCCCCCCGGAAGCTCCGTCAAGCCGGCGCGGCCGTGGCCGTTGCTTTGCGCGCGCTCCTTGATGGGGGAGCGGTCCATGAGCACGTCTTTGAGCTTTCCCAGGACGACGATCTCCACCCGCTGGGCCTTCACGCCTTCGTCGTCGATGAGGTAGTGGCCGGCCAGCGGACTGCCGCCGTACTCGGTCAAGGAGGGGTCGTCGGCTGCGGAGATGAATTCCGGGACGACCCTGCGGTTGAGCCGCCTTAAGAGTTCCGCGGATTGGAAGTCCTCTTTCTTGGATTCGTTCTCAAACAAGGGCGATTTGGGGAAGGAGACGTTGCGGGCCAGAAGCTGGTTGAAAAACTCGGCCGCGGCCTGCTCCTCAAAAATCACCGGGCCGATATAGGATTCCATCGGAGGCGCTTTGGAGAGTTCCGCCATATTCGCGGCGAAGTCCCGCGTCAGGGATTTTAGAGCCTCAAAATCAGGAATATCCTGCAGGCTGCGGGCCAGCAGCAAGCGGCTGTCGTGGATTTTCATGCCGTCGGCGGCCTGGACGGTGGCGCTCAGGCGGATTTCCACCTCCGGCGCGGGTTTGCGCCAGCGCGCCCCCTCGCTGCTCGTGAAGTAGTCGTTGCGGGATAAAAAATCCATCGACACATAGGAGTCCTGAATGGCGGCAAACTCCTTAAAAATCTTAGAAAGCTCCCGGATCTGAGCGGTCCACAGCGGGACGTCGAGGTTCTCGCGATATTCGGGCAGGATTTCGGCCACGGGCGTTGCGACCGAGAGATCGTCGGTGCGGTCGGCGATGAGCTTGCTCTTCAGGTAGGCCGTCTTTTGCGAGAACAGTTCGAGGGCGGATTTGTAGGCCTCGTCGGCGGCGGACCAGATTTCAAAGCGGAGCGCGTCGTAGTCGTCGTCCTCCGGAACATAGGCCGTTTTGGGGCGGTAGGTCCAGTGGTCCCGGCCGACGAAATGGGTGTTGTCGAGGCTGCGGTCGCCCACGCGCAGGTCGATCTTGAGCATGCGGTAGGCGTCGCTGGAGACCGTGACGACCGCGCCGAAGTCGCCGCCGAGCTGAACGCGCGCCATGTCGGCCACCAGGGCGCTCATAAAATAGGGCTTGGACATGTTTTCCATCTGGAGCTTCGCCACGGTCCTTTGAATTTCATCCTGCATGGCGGAGAAAATGATCTCCTCCTTGGTCTTTTGAGCCCAGGCGGGGCTCACGGCCAGCAGCGCGGCCGCGCAGGCGGCCCAGACGTGTGGTTTTATGAGGCTAGTTCTCGATGGCATGGTCGAACAGGGGCGGCGGCAGAATGGGCGGCTTCTCCTGGGACTTTCCCCGCCTTTCCACTTCCATCTCGGAGATAAGGATGCTGGGGGCCACCGCGGAGACCGGCACCCAGCCGGATTCGGCGCCGCAGGTGCCGTTGAAGACGGCGTCGTCGTCGGCCGCGGCGATGATTTTGGTGAAGGAGGTCAGCGGAGTCCCCACGATATCGACGCCCCGCACGACCTCGTCCGGCCGGCCGTCGGCGTAGACGCGCCGGACCAGCAGCGGCAGCACTTTGAAGGATTGGGGACCGGAGCGGTCGGTGCCGGTGAAGCCGCCCTGGATGTCGTCAAACACCAGGCCGTAGGGCTTATCCTGCTTTTTGCATTCCTCGATGAGAAGCTCGCGGAGCCGCTCATAAGAAACCGTTTCCGCCGCTCTGACCATCAGGTTGCCCATCCTGGCGACGACGCGGTTGCCGGATTGCCGGCGGCCGTGGCCGTTGGAATGGGCGAAGCCTTGGATTTCCGACCTGGACATGAGGAAATTTCTCAGAATTCCGTTTTCCACCAAAACGACTTTTTGGGCGGGGACGTTTTCCTCGTCGAAGCGGTAGAATCCCCTCAGAGACTGCCCGTTGAAATCCGGCGACGTAGGGTCGTCCACGACGGAAATGAAGGAGGCCACGATCGGCTTGCCTATTTTCTTGGTGAAGGTTTGCCCTTCCTGCTCGCTTTTTTGCCGGTGGCCCTCGAGGCGATGGCCCAGGATTTCGTGAAAATAGACGCCCGCGGCGCGGTTCTTCAAGATGGCAGGGCCGCTGTAGGGATGCACCAGGGGCGCGTCTTTCAAGGCTTGGAGCTCGGCGATGGAGGCCTCCATGTCTTCCATTATTTTTTCATCGTCCGGAAGGTCCTCCGGCCGCCTCGCGTCGTAGTAATTGGAGCGCGAAAGGCGCATGCCGTCTTCGGTCTGGGTGCCGAGGGAGTATCCGGCGCGGATGAAGACGTTGCCGGTCTGGATCCGGCTCCCCTCCGAATCCACGCTGTAGCGGTTGAAAGCCCTCACGCCGAGGTAGACGTTGGAGTCGAAGATGAAAGGATATTTTTTGAAGGTCTCCGAAAGCTTCCGGCAGCGGGCTTTCCAGGTTTCGGCGTCAAACGCGGGCACGGACACGCGCTCGAAATACCGCGAGGACGCCTCTTTTGAAAAATCCGCCGAGCGATCCTCGGATTCCGCGGTGACCGCTGCGTTGGCTTTGAGCCGGGTGTAATCGTTGAGGGCCTCTTTGAAGGCGTCCTCGGTCGCCAGCCAGATGGAACTGCGCAGGGAGTCTTCGTCGTCTTCGACCGTGACCTGGCTCTGGGTTTGCCGGTAATTGTTCATCCAGGCGTTGGCGCCCTTCATTTCATGGGTGTTGTCGAATTGGGGCGAGCCGATTCGCATGTCCACGGTAAGGATGCGGTCGTGCGAAGAGTCCTCGTCGTTGATCGCGCCCAGCTTGGCATTGAGGCTGTAGGTGCGGGTTTCGGTGATTTGGTAGCCGAGGTAATAAAGCGGGGTTTCTTCGGCGTTCTTGAGCTTCGCGAAGTCGCGCTCAAGCTCTTTTTCCATCGCCCGGAAGACGACGGGATCGCCGGCTTCCAGAGTTTGCGCGCCGTCCGGCGCGGCCGCCCCCTGCGCGGAGCTCCGGGGACCCGGTTGCGCCGGAGGCGCGGCGGCCCAAGCGGGCGCCGCAAACGTCGCGGCGATAAGGAGAGTCCCGAACAAACGCATGGGACATTCTATTAATTTGGTTCGGGACTGTAAACTGGAATGAACGATTTTAGGGGACTCAGTTGCCCCACTTGACGGTCATGCCGAGCCGGGCGAACTCCCAGGTGTCGGTGGGGGCCCGGCCCCGGAAGGGGTCGGAGCGTATATCCCAGCGGTTGGTTTCGGCGATGAGGAAGAAATACTCGCTGAGCTCCCAGGTGACCGCGGCGGTCAGGTGCGTGATGGAGGATTGGCTTTCGAGACGCGGACCAAAGGGAAAGCCGGCGACCGGAAGGTTGTCGTCGTTGGGATTGCCGTTTTGCGAGAAAACCAGCTTGGGGCCTCTGCGCTCAAAGTGCGCCGCCCGCAGAGAGCCGGAGAGTTTTTTGCCGACCGGCATTTTGTTGACCAGAGGGAACATGGCGGTGACCGCATAGCCGCGGGTGCTTTCCCTGGCGGTGGGGGCGATCGCGTTGGCGCCCATCTCGCCTATCCCCTGAAGGTCGAGCTGCAGGGCGCGGAAATCGTTGGAGTTCCACGTGTATTCCATGCGCAGGCCGAGCGCCTTGTAAACGGCCTCTAAATAAGCGGAGGCCATTCGGTAATTCAGGTAAGCCTCCAAATCGTAGCGGCCGCTCATAAAAGAGAGGCCGGCCTGGAGTCCTTTCTTGTTGCCTTGGGAGCCGGCTGTTTTCGAGGTCTGGATTTCGGAGCGGAATTTTTTAAAATCCCCCCAGCCCAGATTGAAGCCCAGGAACAGGTCTTTCTCGTTGTTTAAATCCGTGATTTTGTCCGTGGCGGGGTCGGGGTAAACGCCCCTGGGATCGAAGCCCTCCACGTCGAGGCGGATGCGGTCCTGAAACACGCGGTTCCTGTCGCCCAACTCGTTGAGGCCGTTTAAAACGCCGAAGGAAAATTCGGTGGACGGGAGCCAGGAGGATAACGGGCTGCGGACCACCTCGGCGAGGTCGAAGAGGGCGCTGGCCCGTATACCCAGCGGCGCGTAGCCCCGGGTCAGGTAAGGCGCCGGGGCGCCCAGCCGCGCTTGAACGTCCTGGCGGGCCGCGTCGGCGGTCAAGATGTCGTGCGTGACGTTGGGATTGTGCTCAGGGCGGTAGTAATGGTTGAAAGCGTAGGGCAGGACGTCTTTACCCAAAATAAACTGGCCCCAGTGTTTATAGCGCAGGTCCATAAAGGCGCGGTAGAGCTGAGGGGTCCTGGTTTCGGCGTCGCCCGGAATCTTAAACTCTAGGTGGAATTTGGAGTCGTTGACGATGGGCGGCGTGGTCATATGGAAAAACATGTCCGAGAGGAAAAAATTATGCTGGATCTGCCGCTCGAAATGCGGGAATCTAGGATTGGTGTTTTTGTACTCCATGGAGACCGAGCCGCCCCAGCCGACGCTTTTCAGGAATTTGAGAGTCTTGGACTCTTTCCGGCTTTGCTTTTCCAAATCCGCGACGCGCCTCTCCAAAGCCTCGATTTTTCTTTTGGCCGAAGCGTCGAATTCCGGCAGGTTGAGCCCGGCTGCGGCGGGCGGAGCATGCAGCAGGGCGTTGGCGGCCAGCCAGGCGGCCATTGACAGGGCGCCCCGGCTGAAGCTTTTTCCCAATGCGGCGGAGACGAAATCCGCCAAGGGGGCCAGCGAGATGGTTTTTAGGGTTTGAAGGACGTTTTGAAAAGCGGCGTGGATGGCGAATGTGACGGCGGAGGGTTGCGAAGCGGAATCGCGGGCCGGGATTATGGCCGGCGGCGCGCGCGCCTGAGGCGCGGAAATGGGCGCGCTTTGGGTGAAGATCGCCTCCGGGGCATAAGCGGCTTGCGGCGCCGTCTCGCCTGAACCCAAATCAATGAGAACGGCATTTTCCGCCTCGGCCTCCCAACTCTTGCCGGCGAGGGATTTGAGCTCCGCGGGCTTGGCTTTTGGATCGCCCAAAAGGCGCTGGATTGACTTGTCAACGGACTGAAACCGGCCTAATATCGCTGTTTGGGGAGGCTTCGCTTCCTTATAATGTTCCCTTCCCTTGATGATATTGGCGGTCTTGAGAGCCCTAATTTGGGCGCGCGAGGCTCGAAAGGAGCTCCTGGAGACGCTTTTGCCGCCGCCGCGATAGGCGGCCCATGCAGGGCGGGAGGCAAATCCCGTCAAATTGAGGGCCAGGGATGCGGTGATTGCGGCGCCGATAAGCTTGCGGGTCATCATTTCGGGCTGGGTGCGATAGAATCATTATAAACCCCCTTCGGGCTCAAAGCATGGGCCAAAGGGGAAGCGGAGTTGAGGTCTTAGGGCCTAAGCGCCTTAGGCCCTAGGACCTTGCCGCGCTAGGTCCAAGGGCCCAGCCTAATTTAGATTTTCAAGTTCGCTCGTCTGGAACAAGGCTTGGTAGAGGGCGGCGGCGACGGAAGAAGATAGATTGAGGGAGCGGATGGCGGGCAGGATCGGGATTCGAAAGAGGTTCCCGGAGTATTTTTTATGGATGAAGGCCGGAAGGCCTTTGGATTCCCCGCCGAACACCAAGTAGCTGTCCTTGCGGTAGGGGGCTTGATCAAAGGGCCTTTTGCCTTTTGTGGAAAAAAAGACGAGGGAGGCGTCCTGCGGCAGTTGCTGCAAAAAGTCCGGCAGGCTTTTGTGGATTTTTAGATTGAGTTTGGGCCAGTAGTCCAAGCCGGAGCGGCGGATCTCTTTATCGGTGACTTTAAAACCCAGGGGCTCGACCAAATGCAGCGCCGTTCCCGTTCCGACGCAGGTCCGGCCGACATTCCCGGCGTTCCAATGAATTTCCGGCTCCACGAGCACGATGTTCATTATTAAGTGGCACAGGGGCAAGTGGTACAGTGGTAGAGTGGTACAGTGGTAAAGTGACAGAGGGAGTCAGGTAAAACTTTAGTTCAGAATCGTACCGCACGGACGGCAGGCATTTCTATGCGGGCTGCCCACTGTATCACTTACCACTCTACCACTTTACCACTCTGACACTGTCCCCTTGTTACGAGCACCTCGGCCACACGCAGGTTTCGATGATGCCTTCGTTCTCGGAGGAAACCGGGAGCGCAGCCAAAGTGAAGGGTTCAGCCTTCGTCGTAATGACGGTTTCCATTCGGCAGGTGTTGGGCCACACGCAGGGTTGAATTTGCGCCGTCTGGGTGGGACCGCTTTGAGGCATCGAACTCAGAACCAAGGTCATTAGAATTTGCATCATAGTGTTGTCCTCCTTCTTGCCCTTTCATTGTAGCTGGAAAGAGGCGCAAGGACCTATGACCCCGGTCAACGCCAGGATGTGATTCGCGTCATTGAGCGATGTTATTGATTTCGGTCAATGCGGTGTGATTTGAGGATTTCTCGGGAAATGACCATGCGTTGGGCCTCGGAGGTTCCTTCATAAATCTCCGTCACCCGGGCATCGCGGAAAAAGCGTTCGACGGCGTATTCGCGGCTGTAGCCGTTGGCGCCGTGAATCTGGACGGCTTGGTAGGCCACCCGGTTGGCGCACTCGGACGCCGCCAGCTTGGCCATGGAAATCTCTTTGGAGCAGCGCAGGCCCTTGTCCTTCATCCACGCGGCCCGATAGGTGAGCAGGCGGGCGGACTCGATTTGGAGGGCCATGTCGGCCAGCTTGAATTGGACGGCCTGAAAACCCGAGATGGGCGCTCCGAATTGGATCCTGGTTTTTGAATAAGCCAGGGCTTTTTCGTAGGCGGCTTGGGCGATGCCGACGGCCTGGGCGGCGATGCCGATGCGCCCATTGTCCAATAGATTCAGGGCGATTTTAAATCCTTCGTTTTCGCGGCCCAGAAGCGCGGATTTCGGCACACGGCAATTTTGCAGGGAGAGTTCCCGGGTGTCGGAGGCGCGGATGCCCATCTTCTTTTCTTTGGCGCCGATGGAAAATCCCGGCGCTCCTTTCTCCAGCAGCAGGCAGGAGATCCCCCGGCTGCCTTTGGATTTATCGGTGGAGACGAAAAGGACGATCAGGCCGGCGATGCCGGCGTTGGTCACCCAGCTTTTGCTGCCGTTTAAAACGTAACAATCGCCGTCCGCGCGGGCGCCGCATCGCAGCGAGCCGGCGTCCGTGCCGGAAGCGGGCTCCGTGAGGGAATACGCTCCGATGATTTCCCCTCGCGCCAGCCTGGGAAGATAATTCTTTTTTTGCTCCGGCGAGCCGAATTCAAGCAGGGCGCGGCAGACCAGCGAGTTATGCACCGAGAGTCCGACCTGAAGCCCGGCGCAGGCCTTGGCCAGTTCCTCCATGACGCAGACATAGCTGACGGCGTCGACTTCCAATCCGCCGTGCTCCTCCGGGACCAGGAGGCCGAAATAGCCGCTGCGGCCGATTTCGGCGTAGAGCTCGGGCGGTATGGCTTCCTCGTCGTCGAAGGTCTGTGCCCTGGGCGCGACGAGGCGTTCGGCGAATTCCCGGGCGCTTTCCTGGAGCAGCTTCTGCTGTTCGTTCAGTTCGAAGTCCATGGGTCAAGGGTACTCGTAAAATCCGCGGCCGCTCTTTCTGCCGAGCTTGCCCTCGGAGACGAGCCGGGCCAGAAGCGGGCAGGGACGGTATTTGTCGTCCCTAAATCCCTGGTGGAGAATTTCAAGGATGGAGAGGCAAACGTCGAGGCCGATGTAGTCGGCCAGGGCCAGCGGGCCCATCGGATGCGACATGCCGAGCACCATCACGGCGTCGATGTCCTCTTTGGCGGCCAGGCCCTCCATCAGAGCGAAGCAGGCCTCGTTGATCATGGGCATCAAGATGCGGTTGGCGATGAAGCCGGGCCGGTCCTCGGATTGCACCGGGGTCTTGCCGAGCTTTAGGCAGATTTCCTTGATGGTTTGGATCGTTTCCGGCGACGTGTCGCGCGCGGAGATCACCTCCACGAGCTTCATGACGGGGACCGGATTCATGAAATGCATGCCGGCCACTTGGCCGCCGCGGCGCGTGGCCGAGGCCAACTCCGAGATGGGAATCGAGGAGGTGTTTGAAGCCAGAATGGCCGCCGGGGCGCACAGGGAATCGAGGGATTTAAAGAGGTTCTTTTTAACTTCCCGGTCCTCGAACACGGCTTCCACGACGAGGTCCGCCCCGGAGGCGGAGGCGAGGTCGGTGGAGGTCCGGATGGCGTTTAGGGTTTGCGCGGCCTTCTCGGCGGTCAGAAGGTTTTTTTTTAGCATGCGCCCCAGATTGGCTTCGACGGCCGCCCTGGCTTTGAGCAGGGCGGGCTCGGAGCTGTCGATGAGGGCCACGGGGTAGCCGGCCTGGGCGAAGACGTGGGCGATGCCGTTGCCCATCGTCCCGGCGCCCACCACGGCCACTTTCTTAATTTCCATATGAACCTTGGCTGACCGGAGTCAGCGTCCGATGAGGCGCTGGACGGCGTCTATGTCG
>JACQRQ010000197.1 GCA_016206405.1 Elusimicrobiota bacterium
CGCGCGAGTTTCCTCCAGGCGCAGCGGGTCCTTCAAGCGCAGCACGACGTTGTTGGCCTGCCCCTCCACCACCAGCATGCCCTGCAAAACGGAAAGCGGAACATAGACGATATAGGCGTCGAATGACTCGCTCCCGGAATGAAACAGGCCGGTGACGCGGAGCTTTTCCGCCCCCAAGCTGCCGTCGCTGGCGGTGGCCAAAAGCACCACCTCCGAGCCCAGGCCGGCATGCAGCTGCTCGGCCAAGTCGTCGCCGATAAAAATTTCCCGGGCCCCGTCGCTCACATACCTTCCCGCGGATAAATAGGAGTGCATGGTGGTGATGCGAAGGTCTTTTTCGGGCTCCACCCCGCAGATAAAAACGCCGCTGGACTCCTTCTCGGAGGAGATCATGCCGGTCACCTGGATGCGCTTCTCAAAGGCCTCGACGTTGGGCGTTTTTAAAATAGCCCGCTCGACCGCGGCGGGATCCAAAACGTATTTCTCCGGAAATTTATAGTCCTTGACGCCGCGGTCCTGCACTTGGATATGTCCGGTGATCACCCCCGTCGCCTTCTCGATAAGCTGGACCTGGATCGTCTTGACCATGCTCTGCCCGAACATGAGGGCCGTCAAACCGCAGCCGATGGAGGTGATGGTGATGAGGCTTCGGCGGCGGTTGCGCCAAATATTGCGCCAAGCGAGCTTAAAGATGGGAACTCCTCCCGGGGCTTACTTCTGCATCCGGCCCACGCTGAAAAACGAGTCGGCCAGCTCTACGTCAAAACGGAGGTCATGGTATTTGAGGGTGGTCTTGCGCCCCGGCTTTTTGGGCGCGACGCATTCCAGGCGGGTCGGAATGCGCCGGCCGTCAAACACCTCAAATTCCGACAGGGAAACGACGCGCATGAGATCTCCGCGTTCGTTGTAGTCCTCCTCCCTTTCCGCCGCCACCTGCCCGTCCGCATAGACGCGCGCCCAAAAAAGAATTTTTCCCCAAACGACAGGAGCTTCGGGCCGCGGGACGGACTCGATTTTGTAGAGGTCGAACTCCTCTCCGTTCTTTTTTTCAATCAAGCGGTGGGTGTAATCCACCACGATGGAATCGGCCTTGACGAGATCCTCGTAGGTGAAATCCGAGCCCTGCCAGGAGGAGTGCATCATCGTCGGAGGCACCTTGAGCAGCCTCTCCACGTGCGGCATCCACATCCACATCTGGTCGCCGCGCCTCAAGGTGACCGTTCCTTTTTCCTTGGGCGGGGAATGGATCACGATGTAGGCCATCTTGCGGCCTTTGTTCCAGCCCTCGATGTCCAATTTCCGGGTCCAGCTCGGCGTGACTACCGTCATCGTCAACCGGCCGTGGCTGGTGTCGCCGCGCAGCGCCTTGTTGGCCCGGTCCACGATTTCGGTCACCGACGGATCTTTCCGGTTTTCCGGCGGAGGCAAAGGGATTTGCGCGGGAGCGCTGGAGGTCTGTCCTCGGAGGGACAAAGAAACGGAGGCTAAACACAGCGCGATGAAAACCGCGCTCGATATCCGGTTTTTCATCTCGGTATACTATATATAGATGGGCCTACGGATTCAACTGCCGCGGCGCGGCCCGGGATATTCCGGGCATGGGTTTGATTCCGATAACGCTGTAGAAAAGGTCCAGCGACTTCACCCCCGCCACCGCGCGGATCTCCCGGATGCGCGGAAGAAACACCCCCAAAGCCAGGAGCCGCAGCGCCGCCGAAAGAACCAACAGGCTGAAGAACCGGGAGCCGTATAAAGGCGGCAGGAGAATCAATAGATGGCTCCCTAAAAAGGCGCCGATGAAAATGGAAAAGCCGTTGACCATGTTGAAATCCGCCGTCGCCCCGACCCTTTGGGCGGGCGGCGCCGAGTCATAGATGAAGTTGCTGGTGCAAAGGTTGTATCCCGCCCAGACGACGCCGCTGGCCAATTGAATGCAAAAGAGATAGGCGGGATCGGAGGACAACAGCCACAGAAGAGGGATCATGGGAAGGAAAAAGGAGCTCACGCGAATGACCCGCAGGTTGCCGGCATGGTCCGCATGTCTGCCCCAGGCGTCCATCATGGTGAACGTGGTGAAGGTAGTCGCCACGGTCAGCACGGTAAAAGTCATATAGCCAAGCCGCAATTCCTGGAGCATGTACACCGGGAAAAAAGGCCCCGCCACGTTGACGGCGCAGCTCATGGCCGCGGCATACGCGAGAAAAGATCTTAGGTTGCGGTTGGGCCGCTGCGCCGCCGGGGAATGAGCGTCGCCGCGCGGCGGCCCATGGACCAAAGGAGGCTCATGCATCTTCCCCAGAAAATGCCAAGAGGTCAGGCGGCAAACGGCCGCCAGGGAAAAAATCCAGAGAAAGCCCCCAATCGCCGACGTCCCATAGAGTTGGAGAACCCCCCCGGCCGCCAAGCCGCAGGAGATGATCACCAGTCCCGTGATGCGGTTGCGCCATCCGAAATAGCCCGAGCGGCGGCTGAGAGGCAGATACTCGCACATCAGGCTCCCCCATGGGGGAGCGGACAATCCGCCGAAGGTCGTATAAAGGACGGCTAGAAACATCAATCCCGTGACGCGCATGTCCGAAGGCAAAAGCGCGAGCACGGGCAGGCCGACGACGGCGGCGGCTTGAATAAACACGGCCGCGCGAAGCATCGCCTTTCTACCCCCGGCCAAGCGCTCGGCATGCTCCGCCCGGCTTTGGGCCAAAGCGGCGACCAGATTCGGCAGCGAGGCGAGGAGCCCTATCTGCGGCGCCTGAGCCCGGAAAGCAAGCGCATAGGGAATGATGTAGTTTTCCACCATCCCTATCATGCCGGAGGCGAAGACTCCGTCCATAAGCGAGGCCCGCAGGCTTTTTCGCACGCGGCCTTTCATCTTATTAAGCATGGATTTGCGCGGGGACTGCGCCTTCAGGGAGCTTTGGGTTTCTTTCCCGGCGGGCAAAAGATGGCGGCTTGCGCCGCCTCTTCCAGGAGCTTCTCGTGAGATTGTTGGTCTTGGCCCAGCTTGAGGCCGTCCCCCGAGTCTCTCCGGTCTTCCTGCTTGACCCGCCAGATTTTAAGATGGGTTTGATCCAGACCCGAGTATAAGACCTCGCAGGGAAGGGCGATGGAACCTTCGAAAGTCGCGGTCTCTCCGCGCTTTAAATCCTCCACGAACCACTCGCGATGGGCATCCGCTCCCATGCGGACGCCGATGCCGCCCTCGGCGTTCAAGTACTCCTGGATGGCCTCGATCTTGAGGCGCTTGAGGCGGTGGCCTTCATTAGTAATGCGGATGCGGTAGTTCATCGTTTCGCAGCCGTAATAGAGCGGGTAAACGCCGAAATACCGGGAGGGAAGAAAGATGTCTTCGTGCGTCATCATGACAGGAACCCAATTATAGGTGGCGCTCAGCCAGTCGTGATAGTAGTCTATTCCAGCAGCGCCGACGACGGTATGGCCCCGGGACTCCAAATACTCGATCTCCCATGAAAATTCATAGTCCGGCTCCTGATGCCGGCCCGACTTTTTATCCTGCGGCAAACCCGCGGACAAAAAGCTCTGGGCTTGGAC